>CAJXVQ010000207.1 GCA_913060685.1 uncultured Verrucomicrobiales bacterium | reverse complement strand
GAGATCAGCCTCGGTCTCGTGGGCTCGGAGATGTGTATAAGAGACAGGTCCGGGAAAGTTACTGAGTTCAGAGGCAGAGATGATGCGAATGGATGGATCGATGTCCCAGAGCGAACGGAAAGGTCCCGAAGAGGAGTTATCGAGGACGATCATGGCGGAACCGGGTTGGAGGAGGTAGGCGGGGAAGCTTCCGGAAGCCCCGGCTCTGGCATCGTCATCGTCAAAACTATAACCGCCGACATTGACCGCAACGGTGCCGGTGTTTGTGATTTCAAACCAGTCTCCGTCGGCATTGGCGTCCGAATGATTACTATTGGACATGACCTCCGTGATCCTCAGTTGGGCACTGAGGGGGAGGACGATGGCGGGAAGGAGAAGGAATGAGCGTTTCATGTGTTTGTTGGTCGAAGATAGAATGTCTTTACCGGAGTGAAAGAGGAAAGAATGGCTGGAGGAGGAAGGAGCGATGATTTGAGGTTGAGAGTTTGGAAGGGTTGGGGGAGTGTGGAGCATGGCGCTCGCTTTCGCATCATTAGGGACAGGACTTATAGTCGGCTTGATTTTCACCGCTTTCAAGTTGCCGCTTCCGGCTCCGCCGGTTTTTGCCGGAATCATGGGGATTGTGGGGATCTGGGGAGGTAGCAAACTTTGGCCTCTCCTTGTGCAAACTTTTAACCACTAGACACCATGCTTCCCCAGGAAATCATTCGTAAGAAAAGGGACGGGCAGCAATTGTCCCGTGAGGAGATCTCATATTTTGCCCGGGGAATCGGAGACCAGTCGATTTCGGAGGGACAAATCGCGGCTTTTGCGATGGCGGTTTTTTTTCAAGGGATGACGATGGACGAGCGTGTGGCTTTGACCGAGGGGATGCGGGATTCGGGGGAGATTCTTTCCTGGAAGGGGCTTGATGGCCCGGTGATTGATAAGCACTCGACCGGTGGTGTGGGCGACAATGTCTCTTTGATGCTGGGACCGCTTGTGGCGGCCTGTGGCGGTTATGTGCCCATGATTTCCGGGCGCGGACTGGGGCACACTGGCGGGACTCTAGATAAGCTGGATAGCATTCCGGGTTATCAGACCATGCCCTCGAATGCTCTCTTCCGTAATGTCGTGAAGAAGTGCGGGGTGGCGATCATTGGTCAGACGGCCTCGTTGGCACCGGCGGATAAGCGTTTCTATGCGATACGGGATATTACCGCGACGGTGGAGTCGCTGGACCTCATTACGGCTTCGATCCTTTCCAAGAAGCTGGCAGCCGGGCTGGAGGCTCTCGTGATGGATGTGAAGACGGGGAGCGGGGCCTTCATGAAGGAATATGCCGATGCGCGGGCTCTGGCTGAAAGCATCGTGGGAGTGGCGAACGGAGCCGGGGTGAAGACGAGTGCGCTGATCACCGATATGAACGAGTCATTGGCAGGGACGGCTGGAAATGCCGTTGAGGTCTTGGATGCAGTGCGCTTCTTGAAGGGAGAGGGGGACCGCCCGCGACTGGAGTCGGTGGTGATGGGGCTCTCGGCCGAGCTTCTGGTGCTCGGAGGGTTGGCCAAGGATCGTGAGCAGGCGCGTCGCGATCTCAAGCGGGCTCTGGATTCAGGGAAAGCCGCGCAGGTCTTTGGTGAAATGGTCGAGGGGCTTGGAGGGCCCGGGGACTTCGTGGATGGTCCGGAAAAGTATCTGGCGAAGCCGGAGGTCACTTTGGAGGTGAAGTCCGCCCGCAGTGGTTGGATTCACCAGATCGATACTCGCGAGCTTGGTCTGGCGGTGGTTGAACTTGGGGGAGGGAGAAGGAGGGCCGAGGATGAGATCGATCACTCGGTCGGTCTCTCGGAGCTGCCCGAGCTTGGGCAAAAGGTGGAAGCCAATGAGCCACTTTGTTTCATTCATGCCCGCAACGTGGATGAGGCGAACATGGCGGCCCGGAGGATTATTGCGGCGGTGACCGTGAGTGATGATCCTTCGGGAGGGCAGCCCGTCGTCTACGAAGTGATTGACTTTCAGGGATAAAAAAAGACCGCAGGCGAACCTGCGGTCTTGAAAGGTTGGTGGATTGAATCCGAAGGATTACTCGGCGTAGGCCGGAGCACCGTGCTCGGCAACGTCGAGACCTTCAGCTTCTTCCTCGGCATCAACGCGGACGCCCATGACCATCTTCAAGATAAAGAAGACGATGAAAGAGAAAACGAATGCAAATGTGCAAACTGCACCGATACCAGTGAGCTGGACAATGAAGTCACCGCCGCCGAAGATGGCCACGGCGAGTGTTCCCCAGATTCCGCAGACACCGTGAACCGAAATGGCTCCGACGGGGTCGTCGATTTTGATCTTGTCGAAGAAGAGGATTGAAGCAACTACGAGAGCGCCAGCAATCAATCCAACGAAGATGGATGCAGTTGTTCCGATGACGTCTGGACCAGCGGTAATACCAACCAGACCTGCGAGGAACCCGTTGAGAGCCATTGAGAGGTCGGGCTTTTTAAGGAGAATCCAACCAGTTGCGATTGAACCAATGGCTCCGCCAACTGCCGCAAGTGCTGTGGTCGTCACGACGTAGGAGACCGAAGCAGATTCAGCAGACAAGACAGATCCACCGTTGAAACCAAACCATCCGAAGAAGAGGAGGAAGACGCCGATTGCAGCCATGGGCATGCTGTGACCAAGGATAGGCTTCACACCGTTCGCGGTGTATTTGCCAGCGCGAGGTCCGAGGACGATCACACAAGCAAGAGCTGCAAATCCACCAAAAGCGTGAACGACTGTCGAGCCGGCAAAGTCAGCGAAGCCCATTCCACTGAGGAAACCACCACCCCAGTGCCATGAACCAGCCCAAGGATAAGCGATGCCCACGAGGAGAACGGAGAAGATCATGAAGCTGGGGAGCTTGACGCGCTCGGCAACAGCACCGGAGACAATGGTGGCGGCGGTAGCTGCAAACATTCCCTGGAAGAGGAAATCAGTCCAGACAGTATAGGCCTCGTAATAGAGGTTTGTTTCCATAAGGAGCTTCATCTCAGGACCATGTCCGACAGCTGAACCCATGGCAAAGAAGCCATTGAAGTCACCGGGGTAGTGGGCGTTGAATCCCCAGAAATAGTAGGTGAGGAGACCGATGGAAATGATCCAGCAGTTTTTGAAGAGGATGTTGACCACGTTCTTCTTTTGGCAGAGACCGGACTCTAGGGTGCAAAAGCCGAGGTGCATAAGAAACACCAGAAAGGCTGCGATAAGGACCCAAATATTATCGACCAAGAACTGGGTGTAGAGTGTCGTCGATTTCCAAACGTTGTCGTAGAGGGCCGCATTACCTGCTTCACCAGCACCCTGAAGTTGTTCCTTCGCAGCGTCACCAGTCTCCTCATCACCGACAGCGTCTGAGATCGTAGCCCAGACTGTGTTGGCATCGTCGGTAACGAAATCCTCCCAGGCTGGGGCCTTGTCTTCGTCGTCACCTGCGGCTTCGGCGGCGGCGATAAATTCAGCAGTCTTGGCCAGAATGGAGTCGAAGTCCATTGATGTCGAAGCGGCGGCTACGGAAGGAGTCGTTTCTGCAGCTTCCTGCGCGTTCGCCGCACCGAATCCGGTGAATAGGGTCACTGCCAGTGTCAGCAGCCATCCTGTTGTCAATTGTTGTGTTAGCTTTCGCATGTTTTTTTGTTGGGTTCTCGTTGAACTCGGGTGGGAGAGCAACGCCTGTGCCACCGGCCAATGAATGAGATTCATGAATGGCATGAACTGTGCTTCGGAAAGATTCTCAAGCCTTTGGTTCAGGGGCAGAATCCAACAAATTATGATACGATACCGCAATTCGACCAAATCCTTTGGGGCATTTCTCGCGATGCTATTTCTGAGTTCGAGCTCTCTTTGGGCTCAAGGCGAGGGCGCGATTGATGCCGGCAATACCGCCTGGATGATCACCGCCACCGTTCTGGTTCTCTTAATGACCTTACCGGGCCTGGCGCTCTTTTATGGCGGCTTGGTGAGGGCCAAGAACGTTCTCTCAGTGCTGATGCACTGCTATGCCATTGCCGCGCTGGCCTCCGTGATGTGGGTGGCAGTTCTCTACACGATGTCCTTTGATGATCAGGGTGGGAATTGGTTGGGGGGATTTAGTAATACATTTCTGAATAAAGTGGGCCTGGACAGTGTCACGAGTGGCATTCCGGAGTCTGTCTTTGTGATGTTTCAGATGACCTTTGCCATTATTACTCCGGGACTGATTGTCGGAGCTTTCGTGGAGCGGATGAAATTTGTGGCCGTGATGGTATTCACTGCTCTTTGGTTGATCCTGGTTTATGCACCTGCTGTTTTCTGGGTTTGGGGTGGGGGAATCATGGCTGATTGGGGCGTGATCGATCTCGCTGGCGGGATCGTGGTGCATGCGACAGCGGGAGTTTCGGCCTTGGTGCTGGCAAAAATGATCGGACCTCGAAACGGGTTCCCCAAGCATCTCCATCCTCCTCACAATCCCGGATTGGTAATGATCGGAGCTTCTCTTCTCTGGGTGGGATGGTTTGGCTTTAACGCAGGCTCGCAGGGCGGGGCCAGCGGGGCCGCCGGTATGACGATGCTGGTGACTCACATTTCGGCGGCGACGGCGGCCTTGGTTTGGTGTCTCGTGGAGCGTTTGCAAACCGGCAAGACCGGTGTGGTGGGAATCGCAACCGGTATGGTTGCCGGCTTGGCGACGATCACTCCGGCATCCGGAAACGTGGGGCCGATGGGAGCACTCGTGATCGGAGCCACGGCAGGGGTCGTGTGCTACTTCATGTGTGGAATCGTGAGGCACAAGCTCAAGATCGACGATTCTCTCGATGTCTTTGCGGTGCACGGGGTGGGGGGGATTCTCGGCACGATCATGGTTGCGTTCCTTGGTGTTGAGGGAGTGCTCGGAGGATTGGGGCTCAATGAAAATCCTGAAACCGGCGAGACATTCTCAAGCATGGAGCAACTGTTGGTGCAGCTGAAGTCGCTGGGAATCACGATCGTGTGGTCGGCTGTGGCAACTGCGATCATTGTCGTGATCATTAAGAAAACGGTTGGCCTGCGGGTATCCGAGGATGCGGAAGCCGAAGGGCTTGATTCGGAGGAGCATGGTGAGACCGCCTATAACTTCGATTCCTGATGTGACTCTTTGAAGCACAAAAGAGGCGGGGTCTTTCGACTCCGCCTCTTTTTTTGATTTGATCAGATCGTCAGGGATTATTCCTCGGCGATTCGGACCCGGAAGAAGTAGACCGGACTTCCGGCAGGAGCGCCATTGTCGTTATAGGTCTCGACAGATTCGGTCGCCAAGATGGTTTCCTCGATTTCGAGCCATCCACCGGGTTGCCCGGAGGGGAGCAACTTTTCATGGGCAAAAAATCGGGTTTTTGGGCCATTCAAGAAAGGATGAAATTTGGGAGAGTATGGGGAAACTTAAAAAAAATCATTATTTGAGAATAAGAAGGGGGGGATGTGCGTCATACCCAGTGAAAGAATGAGTTTACAATGTGATCACGATGAATGCACAAAGCGTGTGGTCGAAGAGGCTCTATCAAGAATACAACATTATGAAATCGATCCCCAAAGCACCCCAAGCCAACGCTTCTCGATATGAAGCAGATAGCAGCCTGAGACTCTATATGCGTGAGATCAGCGAGACTCCGCTCCTTACTCCCCAGGAGGAAATCGAGTTAGCGGCCCGCATTAAGAACGGCGACAAAGAGGCCCGGACCCTTATGATTAAGGCTAATCTCCGCCTCGTTGTGAAAATTGCCCAGAGCTATGCAAACTATGGTTTGCCCCTGATGGACTTGATTTCCGAGGGCAATATCGGGCTGATGAAAGCGGTCGAGCGTTTTGATCCTTCCAAGGGAGGGAAGCTCTCCACCTATGGTTCTTGGTGGATTAAGCAGTCCATTAAGCGGGCTTTGGCGAATCAGAGTAAGACGATTCGTCTCCCGGTTCATATGGTGGATAAAATTTCAAAGCTGCGCCGCATTACCTCAATGCTGACTGAAGCCTACGGCCGTGAACCAACGGATGAGGAGATTTCCGAGGAAACCGGCATTTCTCCCAAGAAATTATCGCTTCTAAAGCGGGCCTCCCAGCGACCGACTTCTCTCGACGCTCCGGTGGGGGATGAGGACAGTTCGAATTACTCCGAAATCATCGGAGACGAGCATGCCGAGAACCCTTTTGAGGCACTTTCTGAAAAAAATATGATTAATCAGATCGACGATTTATTGGAAGTTCTTGACGAACGCGAATCGAAGATTATTGAGGCCAGATATGGGCTGGGGGGCAAAACAGCCATGACTTTGGAGGAGGTTGGACGCGAATTTGGGGTCACTCGGGAAAGAATTAGGCAGTTACAAAACATTGCGCTTGATAAAATGCGCAAAACACTGCGTAAAAGAGAGAAGCCAACGGGGACTTTTCTTTCGAGAAAAGTTTCCTGAGGTTAGATAACACAATCCATTGCGATTGGGATCGTAGGTGTGAAGAGCGGCAGGGGTGACCCTGTCGCTCTTTTTCTACCCCGGTTTCACGGTTCCCAGTGGATGGATCTCTACCGGAACTCCGGGGCTGGCCAAGGCTGAAACCGGCGGCCCTTCCACTTGAAAGCCCTCCCACTCGATCGGAGCGGTGCTCATGGCCGGGACCTTGGCTTCCGAATAACGATAGGGCTCGTGGTGAACCTGGCCGTAGTGGATCTTCCCGCTTCGTGATTCGGAAAACAAAAGATAGCGTTCCAGGAGGAAGAATTCGAGCGAGCCAGGTTCAGCTGTTCTGAGATTCTCTCCGCAGGAATAGTCGAAGACAGCATCTTCTGATCTCCCCTTTCTTTGGCAGCGGTAGTTGGTTCCTTCAGCCGACATCCGTGCGTGTTGATAGGGGAGATGGAAAAAACGACGTGCCATTTCGACCGCAATGGGTTGGTCGCAATCCAAGGAGAAGAACCAGACGCCCGGTCGGCCATGCTCGTCGTGGACATAGGCGCGGACGTTCAATTCAAGAAAGTTCGAGAGCCAGGGCACGGCGGGTAGGAAACGTGGGCGGACTTTCTGCATGAAAAATGGCACAAGCCCCAGGTAGGTTTTTCCATCGTGCAGATCCACCGAGAGCCGATCGGGGATTCTCGCCGCGATTTGTGCGGGATCGATTTGCCAGTGTAGGAAAAGAAGATCGCTCCAAGTCTGAAACATTACCGGAGATCCGGGGGGCTTCTTCCTGACTTCCAGACGATCTTCGAGAGTGGGAAATTTCATAGAGTGCAAACCATGACTCGTATTTCCGTCGTCGGCAATGCTTGCAATTCAGGCGTTCTCCTGCTTTATCTCCGCTTCCCATGTCAGACGAAAAAGACCGTAAAACTCTCGAAGAACGCCACCAGATGTCAGATCTGGAGCGCTTGCGCCACTCTTGTGCCCACGTTCTGGCGACAGCAGTTTCACGGATCTGGCCGGATGCCCAGTTCGCAGCCGGGCCTCCGGTGGAAGGTGGATTCTACTATGATGTCGATTTGAAGCACCGCATCACTCCGGATGATTTCGCGCAGATCGAGGCCGAGATGAAGAAGGTTGTGAAGGAGAATTCTCCCTTCGAACGCATCGTGGTGAGCCGCGATGAAGCGATGGCTCTTGCGAAATCCGGTCGCCTCGCCTCGGTTGCCGAGCGCGATGTCGAGTCGGTTTTCAAGGTGGATCTTCTCAATGATATCCCCGAGGACGAAGAGATCTCTATTTTCAAGAATGGCGACTTTTGGGACCTCTGCGCCGGACCACACGTGGGGCGCACCGGGAACTGCAAGGCTTACAAGGTCATGTCGGTGGCCAGTGCCTTCTACAAGGGCGATAAGGACAAGCAGTCGCTCCAGCGGATCTACGGAACGTGTTTTAAGAATAAGACCATGCTCGAGGAGCACCTCGAGCGCCTTGAGGAGGCCAAGAAGCGTGATCACCGTCGCCTCGGCAAGGAGATGAACCTTTTTGCCTTCGATGAATCGGTGGGCCAAGGTCTGCCGCTCTGGAAGCCCAAGGGTGGGATTATTCGCCGGCAACTTCAGGATTTCATCACCGAGGAACTCGATAAGCAGGGATACTTTCAGGTCTTTACTCCGCACATCGGCAAGCTCGACCTTTACCGGACCTCCGGGCACTTCCCGTATTACGAGGATAGTCAGTTTCCGCCGATCGTGGAGCGTGATGCTCTCAAGCGACTTGCCGATGAGGGGGCCAAGTGTTCCGATTTACTCAATTTCATCTCCACCGGCGAGATCGAGGGTTTCCTTCTGAAGCCCATGAACTGTCCGCACCACATCAAGATTTTCGACAGCGAGCACCGCTCCTATCGTGATCTTCCGGTGCGCCTCGCGGAATTCGGGACTGTTTACCGTTGGGAGCAGTCCGGCGAACTCGGTGGTCTGACCCGCGTGCGAAGCTTCACTCAAGACGACGCGCACCTTTTTTGCACTCCCGAACAAGTGGGGGAAGAGATCCAAGGTTGCCTTGGTCTTGTGAAGAAGGTCCTCAATACCCTTGGAATGACCGATTACGGCGTCCGTCTCTCTCTCCGTGACCCTGACAGCGACAAATACGTCGGTGATCCGGAAAACTGGGACAAGGCGGAAGCAGCGCTCCGTGAGGCGATCCAGACTCTCGGGGTTGAATACACCGAGGAACTCGGAGAAGCCGCGTTCTATGGCCCTAAGATCGACTTTGTGGTGAAGGACGTCATCGGGCGCGACTGGCAGCTTGGCACCGTCCAGGTGGACTACAATCTGCCCGAACGCTTCGATCTGAGCTACATCGGCTCTGACAATAAAGCCCACCGTCCCGTGATGATCCACCGTGCCCCCTTCGGCTCGTTGGAGCGCTTCGTGGGTCTTCTCATCGAGCACTTCGAGGGGAAATTTCCGACCTGGCTTGCTCCCGAGCAGGTTCGTGTCCTTCCGATCTCGGAGAAGTTCACCAAAGAGGCCGAGGAATTGGCGGCGAAATTGGCCGAAGCTGGTGCTCGTGTGACTGTGGATCACGCCGGTGAAAAAATTGGTGCCAAGATTCGACTTGCACGGATGGACCGAATTCCTTATCTTGCGGTTCTAGGAGCACGTGAAGTGGAAGAAAATTCCGTCAGTGTGCGCCATCGGGATCAAGGTGATCTCGGCAGTATTTCCGCGAATGATTTCGTCAGTAAGATTTCCCAAGACATTTCCAGCCGCTCGCTTTGATTTGCGGCTGTCATCCGTCCGCGTCACATGCGTATGAGAGATGTCTTAAGCAGGAGCCTTTTCCAAGGTATCCTCGCGTCCCCTCTGGATGCATTCAAACCCCGTGTTTGGATACGTCAGTCCTAACCAAAACCTGCTAAGACCATAGCCAAGAAGAAAAAGAAGTTCAAAAGAGCACGTCGGGATATGACCCGGGTGAACGAGCGTATTCGTGCTCCTAAAATCCGTGTTGTTTACGGTGAAGACAGTCAACAACTCGGAGTCATGACGACCCGCGAAGCCATCGAAAAAGCCAAGTCAGTTGGCCTCGATTTGGTGGAAATTGCGGCCAAGGCCGATCCGCCGGTGTGCCGCATCGTCGATTACGGAAAGTATAAATACGAGCAGTCCAAGCTCAAAAAGACTTCGAAAAGCAAAGGCCCGGTAAAGATGAAGGAAGTGAAATTCCGTGTCCGCACTGAGGAACATGACTACAATATCAAGTGCGCCCGCGCTGAAAAATTCCTCGATGAGGGGAATAAGGTGCGTGTCCAGCTTCAGTTCCGTGGTCGTGAAAATGCCCACCGTGATATCGGATTTGTCGTCATGGACCGCGTGAAGAAGGATCTGGCCGGCATGTCTCATGTCGACATGGAGCCCAAGCTCGCCGGTCGTGCCATTGGAATGGTGCTCTCACCGATTCCCGCCGAGAAGCGAGTCCGTCACTTCATGCTCTCCCACGGTGAACTCATCCACGAGGATGAAGCCAAGGATCACGAATTTGACGACTCTGAAGATATCGAGACTGAAGACGTCGAGACTGAAGACGTCGAGACTGAGGTTGATGAAGAAGGCGAAGAGGAGTAGAATCCTCAAGCCGGTAATCCGATGCTCATTCTTTTCGATATAGACTGCACCCTGATTGATACCGGGGGTGCAGGTCTCACTGCGCTTGCCGGGACAGCACGCGAGGTCTTCGGAGACGAAGGCCCGCCGCTGGACCTCGCTGGCAGTACCGATAGCGGGATCGTTCGGGGATTGTTCGAACATTTCCAGCAACCCTTCGATGCCGCGGTGGAAGAAAAATTCTACCTGACCTATCTCCCCAAGTTGGAGACCAATCTCAACGATTCCTCGTTTGGAGGTCGTATTCTTGATGGCGTGACCGATTTACTCGCTTCGCTTGAAGACGAGGGTCACACCCTCGGTCTCATGACTGGAAATATCGAAAGAGGAGCAATCATCAAGTCCTCCCACTACGGGTTGGCTGATTACTTTAGATTTGGATCCTATGGTGATGATCATTGGGACCGTAACAAACCTGTCTCTTATACACATCTGACGCTGCCGACGATCTACTCTGTGTAGA
>CAJXVQ010000206.1 GCA_913060685.1 uncultured Verrucomicrobiales bacterium | reverse complement strand
TCAGCCTCGGTCTCGTGGGCTCGGAGATGTGTATAAGAGACAGGTCCGCTGATCGCCTTGATGAAGGATCAGGTGGATGCGGCGCGGGCGAATGGGATTCGGGCGGCGTGTGTGAATAGTGCGGTGTCGCTGGAGGAACGGAAGGAGGCGGCGCGGGCTTATGGGAAGGGGGAGTTGGACTTGCTTTATGTGGCGCCGGAGCGGCTGAGTGTGCCGGGTTTTTTGGACAAGCTGCGAAAGTGTCCGGGCGGGCAGCCGGCTTTTTTTGCGATTGATGAGGCGCATTGCCTTTCGGAATGGGGGCATGATTTTCGGCCGGATTATTTGTTTCTGGGGGAGTTGAAAAAGGAATTCCCCGGGGTACCGATGGCGGCGTTTACGGCGACGGCGACTCATCAGGTGGCGGCCGATATCGAGAAGCGTTTGCAGCTGGCGGAGGCGGTGAAGGTGCGGGCTTCATTTGATCGGACGAATCTCTATTACGAGGTACGGGCGAAGAAGGATTGGGAGCGGCAGATGGTGGAATTTATCAAGGCGCGGGAGGGGGAATGCGGGATCATTTATCGAACAAGCCGGAAGTCGGTGGAGGCGACGGCGGCGATGTTGGTGCGCAATGGCATTGATGCGAAACCTTACCATGCGGGGATGGAGAACGAGGATCGCTCGGCGACGCAGGAGGCCTTTTTGCGGGACAACTGCAAGGTGATCGTGGCGACGGTGGCCTTCGGGATGGGGATCGATAAGCCGGATGTGCGTTTTGTGATCCACGGGGATTTGCCGAAGAATATCGAGGGATATTACCAGGAGACGGGACGGGCGGGACGCGACGGGGAGCCGTCGCATTGCTTGCTGCTTTATTCAGCAGGCGATGGGTTTAAGATCCGGCGTTTTATTGATGAAATTACGGATGAGGTGGAGCGGAAGCGATCGCTCGGCTTGTTGAAGGCGATGGAAAATTTTGGCTCGTTACCGCAGTGTCGTCGAAAGGGCTTGCTGGGATATTTTGGGGAGAAGTTGGCGGAGGAGAATTGCGGTGGGTGTGATTTTTGTGATGGAAACTTTGAGATGAAGGATGCAACGCGGGATGCGCAGATGTTGCTCTCGGCGATTGCCCGGAGTGGGGAACGTTTTGGGGCGGTGCATGTCTGCGATATTGTGTGCGGGGCGAATACGCAGCGGATTCGGGAGATGGGGCATGATCAGTTAAAGACTTATGGCGCGGGGAAAGATCGTCCGAAGGCCTTTTGGAGGTCTTTGATGGATAACCTGATGAGTGAGGGTGTGTTGGCGGTGCCGCCGGGAGATTTTGCCATCCCGGGGCTGACGGCGCGGGCTTGGGAAATCATGAAGGGGAAGGCGGATTTTGAGAGGCATCAGGACAAGCGCGCGGAACCGGAGAAGGCGGGGCGGACGAGAGCGGTGGTTGAGGAAGACTTCGATTATGATCGCGGGCTCTTTGAGCATCTTCGGGCATTGCGGAAGCGGATTGCGGATGAGAAATCGGTGCCGCCTTTTGTGGTGGCGAGCGATCGGACCTTGCGGCAGATGACGGCGTTGATGCCGGATTCGCGGGAGACTTTTCTTAAGGTGCATGGAGTGGGGCAGGAGAAGTTCGAAAAATTCGGTCCGGATTTTCTGGAGGGAATGACGGCTTACCTGGAGGAGAATCCTGAGGTCCGTGCGAAGAAGCTGAATGATTTGCCCACCGCTGCGACCTCGGCTCCGGTGGTGAAAAGGCCGTTGAGTGAGACTTATTACACGACTTTTGATTTGGTGAAGAAGGGGCTGTCGCCCGCGGAAATTGCAGAGAAACGCGGGGTTGGTTTGAGCACGGTGGAGAATCACATTGCCAAATTGCTTGAAGAAGGTGAGGCGATTGATCCACGGGATTTTGTGAGCGAAGCTGAGGAGGAAAGAGTACGTGGATTGATTGCAAAATTGGGAGCGGAAGCGCTGAAGCCGATCTTTGAAGCGGGGCAGGGAAAGATCACCTACGGGCAGATCAGAATTGTGATTGGAATGATGGTGGCGGGTTGAGCGATCATTGCGGTCTTTCCCGATGATCACGACAGACAAGCTTTGGCGCATTGGGTCTGAAGGATGAGCTTGAGTAACGATCGGGATTTGATATCTTTGTTTCTATGAATTTACAATTTTTTGCGAGTCCGGTGAGTGAGGTGGAATCATCGACGAAGTTACCGTCTTTGACAATTGCAGGTGGGCCGCAGGAGCTGCGCTTGTTGGCGATTTTTTTGGCGCAAGCTGCGGATGAAATTGAGACTCATGGGCCGCACGTGAGTCATCGGGAGTTTGCCGATGAACCGGGGGTGAAGGCTTATGATGGGGTGCTGCCCGAAGTTTTTGTGAGTCAGTGTGTTTGAGCCAGTGGTTGTTTTTGGAGAGGAATTGAGCTGAGTTTGAGCGATGGGATTCCACTACGAAGAGAGCGGTATCGTCGATGGGACGATTGCTAATCGGACACGGGGGAAGACGATCCTGAAGATCAACTTCACGAATCACAGGTCGAGTGTGATCACTTTGCAGGGAGATCTTTGTCGGGGTCTGGCAGGGTCGTTATGGAAAGTTTCCAACCCGTTTACAGAAGTGGAAGAGAAGCAGGGTGATGCTGCCTCCGGAGGAGCATGATGACATGCCCTTTGATGATGTCCCGGAAACGGTGAAGCTGCTGGGCGGGGTCCTGCCATTCATTGATCGGCCGTCTGTGAGTGCGCAGATTGTGGCGGCGATCACCCATGAGCTCTTGCTCGAGTTGAGGGAAGGGATTGTGGCACTCCGCGATGAGTTGGCGCGGGGAACCGGGGGGTGAGAGTTTGGGAATAAGAACTCCAAAGGAACCGGCCAGGATCATTGGTCGTGAAAGGGGCTCCCCGCCCAGTGGGCTATCTCCTCTCGGCATGGATCCGATAGAAGCGCGGCTCATCAAGCGGGCTGCCCGTGGGGTCATTGAGGGTCATTTCCTGACCGGTGCCCTCGACCATTCCCCGGATATTCGTCCATGAATCTTCGTCAAGGGTGAGAGAGGTTTGGAGCTGATAGAGAACGCCCGTCTTTGTTGGGAATTGCAGCATGATACCGGCGACATCATCCAAGGTCATCGAGGTGATTTCCATGAATTCGCTCTTGTCCAGAGGGTTGGTCTTGAAGATGGATTCGTTGAGATCAGTAGATCTGTCTTTGTCCTGATCGGAGGTGGCATTGGCTGTGGTGAGGTCACCGAAGTAGGACTTTTCCCAGCCGTCATCAATTCCGTCACTGTCGCTGTCCACTTTTGCGAGTGAATCGCTGATTGCGGTGAGGAGCTCATGGTCCGGGGTGTCTCCGCCATTGCGCCAGAAGTAGATTCCTCCAAAGCCACCATTGAGTGAGTAGAGGGCCTTTTCATGCATCGATTGAGGATCGTCGTAGGAACTCCAGATGCGGGTGTTGCGATCATAGAGATAGGGGACTTTGGCGAAAGCATCCCAATGACGGGCGGTGGTTTGAAGATCCCCGGTCATGTCCTTGTAGAGCTTCGTGCTCCCGGTGTTGGATGCAGGTTGGAAGAGGCCGTTTGCGGTGTCGCCGACATTGGAGAAGACTTGCGCATGGAAGGGGGCACCGATGAGGAGCTGGCTGCGCTTGAATCCACCCGCGAGATATTGAGACAGGATGGAATCGATATTGAGTCGGTCATCGAGCGGGTCGCCCGTATTGTCATGGAGTCCGGCATTGTGTCCGGTGAGATGATTCCACGGACCGTGAAGATTATACCCTTGAGCGTTTACAAAATCAAAGATTGGCGCCAGGGCATTGAGCTCGAGGGCTGCGATTCCGGCCGGGCTTGCGGCGGTGAAGGCAGAAATTTCGTAGTGCTTTTTGGGATCCTGGGTATCTCCCTTGGCATCGAGCGCGGTCCGCAGTGCCTGAAGAAGTCGGGTGTAGTTTACTCCGTCTTGGGGAGTTGGGGTGGCTCCCGGACCTCCGGGAAAACCAGGCCACTCCAAGTCAACGTCGATGCCATCGAGGTTGTGAGTGGTCACCATCTCGACACACGAATTGGCGAAGACGCTGCGCCTGGCGGGATCAGAGGCAACTGCAGAAAAACGAGAAGGCGAAGTCCGGCCACCCACCGAAAGAAGAACTTTGAGATTGGGGTTTTGAGCCTTTAAGGCGGTGAGGGCAGCGAGGTGATCCGGAACGTAGTCGCCGAGACTGAGAGTTCCGGTTTGGTTCAGATTGGCGAAGGCATACATAATATGGGTGACGCGGTCGGAAGGAGGCAGGTTGAGGTCGCCGCTGGTGCCATCAAGGTAGGCCACGACCCGCTGACTCCCGAGTTGTGAAGGGTTGAATTCGTTGTCAATGATCTGACCCGTGGCCTCGGTGCTGATCATTGTGATGCCGACAGGGCCGGAAAAGTGGAGGTTGAACCACTCATGTCTCTCATCGATGGTATCGCCAATGACCGGAACTTCGATGGTTCCGGTCGTGGCACCTGAAGGGAAGTTATAAGTGCCCATGGTGGCGTTGAAGTCCGAGCCTTGAGAGGCCGCGTGGCCATGAGCCATGTAGTCGATGCTGACGCTTTCACCGTCGCGAACGGCGCGGTCCAGAAAGAGGCGGAAGGTGAGATTAGCGGTTCCGGAATCACCCTCGATGAGAGTGCCTCCTGTGGCGGTGAAGCTGATCAAGCGGTCGTCATTCTGAAGCGTGACGGTGGCGACATTTCCGCCTGCCCCATCGAAGTTTGGTGGAGTCTGACCTGTCACTCCTTTGAGGGCGACGGTAAAGGATCTGTCTGCTTCGTCGATCAAGTCGCCGCGATGAGGGATTGTGATGGTCTTGGTGATTTCACCGGCGGTGAATTCGAGATTTCCGGAGCTTGTTGTGTAATCGTCTGGAGCAGTGGCGGTGCCATCAATCGTTTGATAGGAGACATGGATGGAGGAATCATGGACGCGACTCAGGGATATGGTGAGATCGACGGTTCCCGAGGCATCACCTTCCGGTTTGCTGACATTGCCGATGGAAACTGACGGTGCGTATTGATCGAGGGTTACGCCATTGAAGGTGACTTGATCCGGGCCCCGGTTGCCTCCGGCTGCGTTCGTGAATCCGAGATCGAGTCGGGTGATGCCATTGGCAGGGATACTGATATTGGAAACGGTGTAGGTGCCGCCACCATTGTTCACCGAGGTCGGCCCGCCCCAAACATTGAGGGCCTGGCCGGGTGGGGCGGAGAAGATAAAGGTCCCATTCGTGATGGCAGTCCCGGTTGTATTGTGAAGCGACATCCAGCCGTTGTAGCCGTTCCCCCAGTCGTCGCGTATGTCGAAGTTGTAGCGAAGCTCTGAATCGTTCACGAGGTCGTCGTCTTCAATGGTAATCACAGCATTGGTATTACCCGCAGTGACTCCTACGAGGGTGCTGAGAGAGAGGGTGAAAAACTCCATGGCTTCCGGGTCGCCGTCATCATTCACGGGGATCGAGACGATCTTGCGACTCTCGCCGGCCGCGAAGGTAAGGGTGCCTGTGATGCTGGAGTAGTCCTCTGGAGATGTGGCGGAACCATTCGCGGTGGCAAAGCTCACGTTGGCTGTTTCTCCGACTTTGACCGGCTTGCTCAAAGTGACGCTTATGCTGGCGGTGCCGCTGTCTTCATCCACCGTGATATCGTTGGCACTGATCACGGGATCGGCGTCAGGGTTCCCGCCACCACCTCCGTCAAAGATGATGTCTGAAGTCGAGAAAAAGACCTCTCCAACGGGATCGATGCGTTGCCACGCAACGTAGAGAACGTGACGTCCGGTGCGTGTTGGAAGGGTGATTGGGATTCTGTAATTCAGGCCCTCTTTGGAGTACTGGGTCTGATCGTATTTACCGAGAAACTCCATCGTGTTCCAGGCGAGAGGTGTTTTGGAGTCATAGCCTGCGGTCGTGATCCAGACTTTGAAGAATGAGGGATCGTGTGGCGCGGTGGCCAGCCAGTTGATGATGTAGGGACCGGCTGTCATCGGAGTGGCGGGCCAGTCCCAATCGTGACTGACCAGATCCATGCCGGAGAAGTTGAGGGATCCAGAACCTGTGTTATTGCCACTCGCAAGTTTTCCGTCGGGAATGACGGGGGCATAGCTGGAGTTAAAAGCAGCGTCGTTGTAGTTTGCGACATTCAGGGAAACCTGATTCCAGGTGTAATACTGAGTCCCTCCGGCGTGGGCAATCGCAGCTCGGGCAGCTTCTGAATCCGGAGATTCAGGGCCCTCAAGGTAGATCTTGTGGACGCGGCTAACGGGATCATCAATGGTGCCGTGGGAGTGGGTTTGTAAAGTGGAGAGGGAGCTGAAGAGAAGTCCGAGCAAGGGAAGGCGCTGTTGTCTTTTCATGTGTGCGTGAAGCGGAAATATGCTCAGGAGTCACCTCGGAAGTAAATAAGATTGCATCTTGTGGGTGACTCGCACGGTTGATCTGATTCTGCGATTGGAGTCCGTGATCAGGGTCCTTTCATCGAACTCTCGAAGAGCACCAGGAGCGACGCTCAGGTGTGCGTGAGGAAATCGACAAAGCAGATTGGCATGATTTCGAATGAGGGTTAGAAACCTGTGTTCTCCTCTTTTTGGGGATCGTTCATTATTTTTAAATTTTATGCAGATTTCATGTCCCCATTGTTCGACCGCCCTTGATGTGACCCAAGAGCATTTGGGTCACCAGGTGCAGTGCCCGGCTTGTCAAAATCGGCTCACAGTGCCGACCGAAGTTGATCCGGTGGAGGGTGGATCGGGTCCGAAGCATCCTGAACGGATGGGCTGGGAAGAGGGGGATCATGCCAACGTGAGCTTTGGAATGAGTCTGTTAATCGGAGCTGGAATCACAATTGCGTTCTTGGCGTTGATGTTCCCTTTTCTGGGAACCCGGCTTGGCGATCTCTTCCTTGATCGGGGCTGGGTGAACTGGGTGGAGACCTTTCTCTTTTGCTGGGGACTGGTCATTCTGATGATGAAGTGGAGGAAAAATCAAAGTCAGGCGCGGGCGACTCTGCTGAACCTTTTCCCACAGCATCTTGGCAGAGAGATTCATGTCGGGAATGTGGGAGGCTTTATCGACAACATCTACAATGTCTCGCCCAAGCTGCGCGACAGTCTGATGGTGAATCGGATTCGTAAATCTCTCGAGCTTTTCGAGTCCCGGGTGAACAACGGAGAGGTGGCTGATTTTTTGAATACCCAGTCGGATATCGATGCCAATCGCTCCACCAGTTCTTACTCAATCGTCAAGGTGTTTCTCTGGGCCATTCCCATTCTGGGTTTCATCGGAACGGTGATCGGGCTCTCGGTGGCGGTCGGGTCGCTCGCGATGGGAGACACCACCGATCCCGAAGCTCTCAAGCAATCCATTAATAGTCTCACCGGAGGATTGGGGACGGCTTTCGACACGACCTTGCTCGGCTTAATTCTGAGTATTCTCATGAGCTTCCCGCTGGCAGCCGTCCAGAAAAAGGAGGACGAAACGTTGACGATGATCGATGCTTTTTGCGTCGAGAAGCTCTTGCCAAAGTTGAACGACAGCCGGACTCTGGTGGGAGAGCAATTGATCCAGCAGGCCGACAGCAT
Source organism: uncultured Verrucomicrobiales bacterium (assembly GCA_913060685.1). Lineage (GTDB taxonomy): Bacteria > Verrucomicrobiota > Verrucomicrobiia > Verrucomicrobiales > Akkermansiaceae > SW10. The sequence goes on along the minus strand of CAJXVQ010000206.1, from coordinate 2,968 downwards.
TCCGCAGTTGGTCACTTCATTGGCGAAGGCTCACGAGACTTTCCTGGTCAATCTCAACGAATCAACCCGCATGTTGACCGAAACGGCCGAGTTCCTCCAGCTGAGGATGGGTGAGCATCAGAGAGTGATGGAAAAGACCTTCACCGATGCTGCGAGTCAACTCCTGAATACAAGCCGGGATGTCTTCCTGAGGTCCAACAATCAGCTTGAGAAGAGTTTTGAAAGTATCGCCACCGGGATAGATTCCATGAACCGTTCGCTCAAGGATCTCGGTGAGAATCAGATCCCCAATGAGGCGAAGAAGAAACGCGGCTTTTTCTCGAAATCCTAGACTGTAACCTCCGTGGCACGGCGATCAAAAGATTCTGAAAACGGGGTTTCCCTGTTTCCCTTCATGAGCATCCTGGCATGTCTCATCGGGATTCTTACACTCATGATCAGCGTGATGATGCAGGTGCAGCAGATGAAGAAAGCCGGCCGCACGGAGGATGAAATGGCTCGGGCGATGAAGAATCGAGATCTCATCGTCCAGGCGGAGCAGCTCAAGAAGGAGATCACCGGGAAGGAAAAGAAGATCGAGAAAGAGAAATCCACGGCTACGGCGATGGCCAAACTCAAGGACCGGATCGTCGTTCTTACCATGGAGATGGAAGGGATAAAAAAAGCGAAGGATAAGAGCCCCACTGATGCCGAATTGCAGAAGCAGGTGGAGAACATGAAAAAGGAAGTGGTGGCGATCCGCAAGGAACGCCCGCCGTTGGCCAAGCGTCTGAAGGAACTGCAGGACGAGTTGAAGAAACGCAAGGAAGCGCCAAAGCCGAAAGAGTCTGTCGTGGTGCAGCCGAGAGGCGTCCTCGAGGGGGGCGCGGATGTCATTTTCTTTGTGGAGTGCAACTCGACCGGGATCGTTCTGCTGGATGCTCCCGGGGGGAAGACGAAGATCTCGACCGCTGCGATCAAGACGAGCGGCGTCTATGCAAAGTATCTCGACAAGGTGAAAAAGACCGAGGATGCGATGGTTCTTTTTCTCATCCGAAAAGCGGGGAACGATGCCTTCCGTTGGGCGGCCGGGACGGCTGAGTTCAAATACAAACTGGCAACCGGGAAGCTGCCGCTTCCAAACGACGGAGACATCGACCTCTCACTCTTCAAACAATAAGGAACGATGGCCCGGCGACGTAAATCCAATTCAGCCGAGGGCGTCAATCTGGACTCCCTGATGGACGCTCTCACCAACGTGGTGGCGGTGCTCATTCTGGTTCTGATTCTGGTGCAGGCGGATGTGAGTCAGAAGGTCGTGGAGTTTCTGGAAGGGCTCAAACCGGCAACACCCGAGCAAGTGGTGGCATCGAGCAAGAAGGTTGAAGATCTGGAGAAGGCGCGGAAGAAGCTGGACCAATTGTTATCCAGTGAGGCACCAAGTCCGGAGGAAGTGGAAGCGGAGAAGAGGCAGTTGGCCTTACTCGAGAAGTCACGCGATAAGCGGAAGGATCTTTTGGTAAACCTTCAGGAACTGCAGGAACTTGCGAAGAAGTCCCTTGCTGAACGTGATACTGAAGCCAGGAAGACGGCCACGATTCAGGATGAGATTGCCAAACTTGAGGCACTCCTGGATGAAACTCCGGTCCTCAAGGTCGAGCCAACGGTGGTGGGAATCCCCGCAAGTCGACCGGTGCCCAAAAATGCGGAAGTCTACCACGCGATCGTCATTCACGACCGGGTTCATTTCATCGATCCCATTACCCCGATGGAGCTCTTCGAAGATGAATTTCGAAAGGCCAAGCGGAATTTTCCGAATCAGCGGATTAAGAGGCAGGGTGCCGACCGATACATTTATGAGTCTGGTCCCATCGTGAAGCACTTCGAGGGATTTAACTTTCGAAACTCGCGGAATCAACAAATCAAAATTGTGGCATATCCTACTTCAACCAGACTCCATCTTGTCGTGAGTCCTGATCACAAACAAGGTGGTTCGTCGTTGGACGAATTGAAGAAACCAAAGAGCGCCTTTGCGGGTGTTTTGGACAAACTCAGGTTAAATACGCGGGCGGTTCTGATTTTCCATGTCCATCCCAAATCATTCAATACCTACCTGCAAGCGCGTCGCCTGACCGATAAGGCCCGCGTGGCGGCGGGTTGGGAAGTCCGGGGGATGAATGCCTATTCCGTGGTCATCCCTGATATTGAAATCAAGCGGCAGAAGGAACCGGAACCGGAACCGGCTCCGGTTGCTCCGGTAGAGAGGCCTCCGTCACTCCCGACGAAAATTGACTGAGTCTCTCAAGTCATTCGATTGTGAGGGGCAGTGGCGTGTTGAACGGCAATCGATAAGAATTGCTTCGATGGGAGGGGATTGTTATTCTGGGGCAATGAAGAACTTCGTTCAGAGTCTCTCGCTTTTTTTATTGATGTCGAGTGCTTCCCTTTACGGGGAAAGCTGGTCGCAGTTTCGCGGGAACGAAGGCTCGGCAGCCATTGATGGCTCAAGCATTCCTCTGAAGTGGAGTGCCGGTCAGAACGTCAAGTGGAAGACCGATCTGCCGGGGCCGGGGAGTTCCAGTCCCATCTTTTGGGAAGAGAAGCTCTTCGTCACTTGCTACACCGGATACGGACTGGATCAGAAGAATGTGGGCGAGCAAAAGAATCTCGGTCGCACGCTCCTTTGTCTTGATCGAAGGAGCGGGAAGATCCTTTGGAAGCAGTCGGTGCCGCTTGTAAATCCCGAAGACGACTACCGCGGCTACTTGACCGAGCATGGCTATGCGAGTGCCACTCCGGTGACTGATGGGAAGAACGTCTTCGCCTTCTTTGGGAAATCGGGTGTCCATGCTTTTACGGTCGATGGAAAAAAGCTCTGGAGCAAACAAGTGGGTGATTCTTCGAGCAATCGAAAGTGGGGGTCGGCCGCAAGTCCGATTCCTGTCTCTTATACACATCTGACGCTGCCGACGATCTACTCTGTGTAGAT
>CAJXVQ010000205.1 GCA_913060685.1 uncultured Verrucomicrobiales bacterium | reverse complement strand
GACCGACGGAGTCCAGGCCAACACCGAGCGCCGCGTCCAACGCCTCCGCGCCGCCGTCCCCAGCTACGGCGACTCCAAACCGGATTGGTGGATCATTTCCGAAATCTCAAAACGCCTCGGCACCCCCGGCTTCGAATACGAATCCGCCAAGGAAATCTTCAACGAACTCTGCAGCCTGAGCCCCATCTACAAAGGACTCAACTGGGACAACATCGGCGACGGTAACTACCAATGGCCCGTCCCCGAAGAAGGCCACCCCGGCACCCCAATTCTTCACGAAGACGAGTTCAAGGACAACAAACCCGGCCTCTTCAAAATCATCGGCTACCGTGACCCCGCCGAAGTGATCGACGACGACTACCCCGTCTGGCTCACCACCGGCCGACGCCTCCAGGCTTACCACACCCGGACCCAAACCGGACGCGCCAGCGGCATCGACTACCTCCTCTCCGAGGAAACCCTCGAAGTCCACCCCGACGACGTCAAAGACTGGGGCCTCACCGATGGATCTTTCGTCAAAATGGCGAGCCGCCGCGGCGAGATTGAACTCAAAGTCGAAGCCAACACCCGCTCCCCACGCGGAACCGTCTTCACCAGCTTCAGCTTCGCCGAAACCAACGTCAACATCCTCACCGGCTCCGGCTACGACCCCGTCACCCAAACCGCCGAACTCAAAGTCTGCCCTGTCAGGATCAAACCGGCGTAAGCCTTCCCCAACACTCCAATCCATGCAGCAAGGACGAAGAAGGTCCTTACCACGACTGCTCAGCGATCCCTTCACCACTCGATCCGGGCCGAAAGCCAGAGAGTCCTTGGCGAGCCGATGGAAAGCAATCCATTCGAAGCCAGACCGGTTTGGATTTCCTGGTCGAAAACATTGTCCACCATCGCATTGAGCGTGAGATGTTCATTCACCTCTATTTCCAAGCCCAGTTGCGTGTTCCAGTAAGAATCAAGCTGACGCACAGACAGGGCATCATCGAAGGCCTCACTGGTGTAGCTCACCGCCGCAAATAATTCGAGATCGTCACGCGGTCGCACCTTCAATGAGAGATTGGCCTGATGCTCCGGGCTTTGAGGAAAACTCCCGTCTTCCAAAAGCGGCTGAGCACTTGAGTCGGTAAAACGAGTTTCGCTCCACTGATATCTCAGCGAGAGCGAGACCAAATCATTGGGATCCCAATTCGCTTTCGATTCGAACCCCAGGACACGGGCCTGATCGACATTGTCACGCTGCTGCAGGCTGCCTCCGGGAGGAACAAAAACACCCAAGGCCGCCACCTGGCCAGGATCAGTGACGGGAACATTCGCAATGGCATCATCAATCCAGTGTACAAAGAAATTCCCCGAAACACGAAACTCATCGTTGGGTTCCCACAAGGCACCGACATCGAGCGAAAAAAAGCGTTCTGGTTCCAGCGAAGGATTCGCTTCCGTGATGTCACTGCGAACTCGAAACGGCCGGTAAAGTTCATTCAAAGTAGGTGCCCGAAAGGAAGAGCCAATCGCACCAGAAAGGGTAAGACCTTCTCCAACATCTTGTAACACCGTGATCCCGAACGATGGCTCCAAGCCATCACGGTCAGGATAAAAATCCTCGCGAAGAAGATCACCCGTAGCCGGACGACGCTCGATCCGTTCTCCGTCCGTGAGAGACCAATAATCAAGACGGGTACTCGCTTCCACGCGGAAACCGGAGTCCCCCTCGAACTCAGCACGCGCAAACATCCCGGTGAAAGTCTGCCGCCCCCCCGCTTGTCGACCACGCAGAAAGGCCCCGTTCACGAAACCTGCATTCTCGTTCGTCTCACCACGAAGATCCCGCACGTCGCCACCCAGAGTGATTTTTATCTGATCATTCGCATCCCAGGTCGTGGTCAATCCTCCACCCAGTCCACTCCCCGGAACATCGAATTGATCAAGCGCCGGAGATTCGAAGGAACGGTCGGCATTGACTGATGAGAATAGAGAGGAAAAATCACGGCGTTGGTAGTAGCCAGTCGCTTGCCAGGTGAGGTCATGCGTTTCCCAACTGGCTCTCAGGGAGGCATCGAACGCCCTGCTCGAATTTCGTGACAAACTGGTCCCATTCCCCCGCTCTTCATCGAAGAAGGAAAACATCGATTCCAAAGTCACTCCTTGGGAACCCTGCCAAACGGATCGCAAATCAATCCCACGAACATCCAGATCGAGCCGCCTGTCCACCGCGCCACGTTGGCTCTCTGAAAGACCGTAAAACCCATCCGATTGCAATGAGGAGACGTTGCTCAAGAGCATATGGCTTCCATCTTCGGAAAAAAAATCCCCACCGAGCGAAACCGCCAGGGTATCGTGGCTGCCCAGCGTGGTGCGCAGATGACCACCGCTGCGCTCCGGTATTCTCGTCGTCAGCTGCACCGTCCCGGCCGGGCTTTGGTTCCCCCACACCGCCGCTCCCGCTGCGGGAACCAGACGCGCTGAGGCCAGCATTTCAGGATCATAGCGAGCCCATGAAATCCACCCTCCAAAGGGATCATTTTGCGGAATCCCATCACGCAAAATCAAAGTCCGCGAAGTTGCGGTCGCGCCAGTGCGACGCAGACTCACCCCCGATGAGGTCGGGTTCCCAAACAGTGCGGATTGCCTGCGATAAAGAGAGAAGGCGGGGTCCTTTGCAAGGAGAGCATCGAGAGTCAGGGCCTTCCCCGATAAAATCTCATCCTCTTCCCACACCCGCGTCCCCGGCGTCTCCATCGGAAGCCGCTCAGCGATCACAATGAGCTCAGGAAGCGTAACAAAATCATCCTCTGCGCAGAGATGATCTGCCCACAGAGACATCGCGACCACTCCTGCCAACTGTCTTTTAAAAGAAGCCATCATTCACCAGAATGATCCTCCGCCTGAGTAAAGCCACAGATAAGGAATGGCAAAAAGGCCAACAGACTACGTGTTTGATGAAGGGGTATCAGCGGTCTCAAGATTGTATTATCTTGATTCTTCCGTTTCAGTCTAACGAAAAAGACCTCAAAAGAAGCGCCTTTCTTTTCCACATTGATAGTATCCACCAGGCCTCTCCCCTCCAATCCGTAAGAGCTCAAACCACCACCCGCGCCCCGAGGGGGAACCGTCTGCACCCTCGCCAAACGATTTACGTGGCGGGAGCGATAAGATTCAACCATTATAACTGCAATGAAGAATCACGCCTATGCTTCTCCCATACCAACTTTCATCTCGCGATTGATCATCACCAGTTTCCTGATTTCCTTTGCACAAGCAGACGAAAAAAAACGAGAATTCCAACCCGTCACCTTGATGAAGCCACTCCCGGCGATCGTAGACGCGCCCATTAAAACGAGGGAAGAAATGGACGCTAAGATCAACAACGAAGAACTCGTTCTTGGCGTCTCCATCAATGGAAGCTCACGAGCCTACCCCATCAACATGCTCAACGGGCCAAGGCGTGAAATCATCAACGACACCCTCGGTGAAAAAGACATCGCCGCAACCTGGTGACATCTCTGTTTCAACGGCATCGTGTATGCCTCCGACATCAAAGCGCACAAAGAGCACCTCGTCTTCCAGGTCTCTGGAAAACTCTGGCAACGCAGCCTCATCATGCGAGATCTCCAAACCGGCTCACTCTGGTCCCATCTCCTTGGTGAATGCATGGAGGGCCCGCTCAAGGGTTCCATTCTCACCCCGATTCCGGCTGTCGTCACCACCTGGCACGAATGGAAAAAATCCCACCCGAAAACCACCGCGCTCTCCCTCAAGCGTTCAGCCAAAAGGTTCAATGCTGACGTTTACAAAAAGCCGGAGGCCTACGTAATCGGCGTCGAGTATCTTGAAAAACACCGCGCCTGGCCCTATGATTTCCTCATCAAAAATCCGGTTTATCAGGACAAACTGGGAGCCGAGGAAATCGTTGTCGTCTTCCTCGACGAGAGCTCCACCGGATTCGTCTTCAAACGAAAGACCGGAAACGACCTGATGGACTTTGCCTCAAAGTTGAAAGACGGTATCCTCTTCAGCAAAGACGGAACCGCGTGGGATCCCTGGTTGGCCAAAGCGATCTCCGGCCCCGGAAAAGGAAAACACCTCGAGCGTATCCACGCCATTCCCTCCTTCCGAAAATCCTGGCTCGCTTTCCATCCCGATTCTTCGATCGCCAAATAGACATCCTAAGATTCCAGCCCATCTATCCTTTTCGCCAGATCTCGCGAGAATTTCCGGCTGTGAAGCATCATAGGAAGAGCGGGAACTAAAACGACTCTCACGTGGCGCAGAATTCATGCCCAATTCCGAAAGACGAGGACCATGAGATGGTTCTAATTCTGCCTCGATAGAGCAGAGTTTCAAACTTCGACAGGAGCATTTAAACATGCTAGAAACACCCTATGGAAAGGGTTATCCAAAAAAAGCCACTCAGCGAAGAAGGCATCCCGCCGACTTTCGATGATCCTCAGGAGGCTCTTGAGGTATTCGCCGAAATTCTCAAACGCGGACGCCTTTTTTACCCCAATTATGATGACTCTTCACGCCGACATTCACGAGTTTATCGAATTGTGCCTCTCGCAGAGAGTTGAATTCATTCTCGTCGGAGGCTACGCCCTTGCCTTCCATGGAGCCCCGCGCTTCACGGAGGATATTGACCTGATGATCCTCGTCTCCCCCGAAAACGCCGAAAAACTTGATCACGTTCTCAAAGAATTTGGATTCGGTGGTGCGGGAATCTCACGCGATGATTTTTTGGAAGTAGATCAGGTAATCCAACTTGGCCGCGCGCCCAACAGGATTGACCTCCTCACTGGCATAAGTGGGGTAACTTGGGAAGAGGCGTGGAAAACACGATCTACCGTTAGTCTTGATGGTCTCGAAGTTCCCCTCATCGGAAAAGAAGAATTGATCCGGAATAAAAAAGCAACAGGTCGCCCACAGGACCTTGCCGATGTCGCTCGACTGACAAATCCGTAGCTAAAGGCGATAGAAACCACCTATCCCGCAGAAGGCTCATTGGTTTTTCTATTCGCCCGACAATTATTTGGACTGAGATCTAAGCCACGGGCGATTAAATCAAATTCACTCACGCAAAAAAAACGCCCGAATTTGTAACCAACCGGGAGCGAGCTTCGAACTCTCTTGTGAACACCCGCTTATTTGATCGGGGATCCCCTTAAAAAAACTCATGAAAACGAAACAAATTCTCTTAATCGGAGGCGGTAGCGCCTTTGGAGCCGTCGCAGCTGTTCTTCTGATGAAGGCCCTTCCTTCCGGGAACGACGATGTCGCTGATCAAGAAACCTCCGGTGACCCCAAAGCTTCCCAAGTAGCGAATGGTCAGGACAAGGACGGCGGCGCGTCCGAACGTGTCGAAAGCACCAGATCGGTCTTGGGCCAATTGGCCGATGCAAATCCTGAACTCGATCTCGAAGAACTTGAGGGACAGCGCGATGAATTTGCTGATTCAATGAAGGAACGTCAAATGGAGCGCCTCACCAATAAGATGGCAAAATGGAGTGCGGCCCTGGGCCTGGATGAAGATCAACAGAGGCAGATGATCGAAATGGCCGAGGAGCAACTTTCCGAGCTTGAAGAAATCGCAGTGAGCGCTTCGGAGAGCGGAGATCCTTCTGCGATTTCAGAGTCGGCAAAACGCGCCATGGCAATCATGAGTGGCCGGGCTTTGGAGGACTCCATGGGAGAACTCCTCACCTCCGACCAAAAAGTAAAATACGACGACTTTAGTGAACGTCAAAACCAAAGCCGTGCCGAAGGAAGAACTCTCCGGCAGCTTGCCAGCCTTCAGGAAGATCTCATGTTAACCCCGGAGCAGAGGAATGACGTCTACGGTGTTCTTTACGAAAATTCAGTTACTTCAGTGGAAGATGATTCTGGTGTTGGCTCGATGATTGAAGCCTTCGCCTCCCAATCAGGAATGAGCATCGACCCTTCCCTGCAAGGGGTGATTTCAAAAATCGCCAGTGAAGGACTTGCCGGACTGAGCAACGGACAGAATATGGACCGCGAGTCGATCACAGAAATGGCTGAAAGTGCCGCCAAAGAATCCATCGAAAAACAGGTCGAACAACTCCGCCCGATCTTGAGCGCCGGGCAGCTTGATCTCTACCGCAGCCAGTTGGAAAGCCGCGTGGGCAATCTTATGAAGATGGGTGGCGGTGGTTCCGGCGAATAGACTGAAGCCGATGATAACTTGCGGTCTGGCAAAGCACGATTGCTTTGCCGGGCTTTCACCCTCATTCCAATGAACACCAAAGGCTCTGCAGTCACCTTCTTGCTGTTTTTTTGGGGCCTTGTCCCCTGCTCCGCAAAACCCTTTCAGCATCAAGATACCAGCGCAACTGCTCCATGGGCTGCTCATCTTGATCTGACAAAATTGAATTCCCCGCCTTTCGATGGCTTCCTGCTGCAGGTCGCCGGGTTTGATGGTGTTCTGCAGCTGCAAGCCGTCCTCAAAGAAGAAATCGCCATTGACTGGCAATCGCTCGAAGGAGTGACTCTTTTCGGTGCTGGTGAACATCCGAGTGAAACGGCCATCATTTTGCGAGGCGACCTGGAAAAGGCCGATCTGAGCCGTCTCCCAATTGCGAATGAGATCCCCCCCTACCATGGAGTTCAAATCAGGCGTGGACCTGAATGGCAAAAGTCCCCCCTGATTTTTGCAAAGCAATCGAATAAGGAATGGGTCGCGGGAAGCTCTCTTCAGGCCGTAAAAACTTCCATGGATCTGTTGGCAGACCGGAAGGAATCAGGAATTACTGCAACCCTCACTGAAGAGGCCAAAAAGGAAGTGCAATCAGCCGCAGCAATGTTCGCCCTCGATATGAAGAAGCTCAACGGCGAGCTTCAATTCGAAGCCGACTTCACACGGGCAATCCAGCGAGCTTGGTTCCTGATTGGATCGAGAGGTGACCTGGTTGAAGCAACACTTATGATCGACAGCACTGACGCGGAAGGTCTTCTTTTTCTTCAGAAGCAGCTTCAACTTCTTCCCGTTCTTTTAATGTCCAAACAAGATTGCCCGGCGATTTGGCTCGAATTGGCCGCCGCTATCAAAGTCGAGACCAAAGGAAATTGGATAACTTTGAAAGTGGCCGCTTCGCCGGAAAAGGCAGCGGCATTCTTAAAATCTCTCGGACCACTTTTTCTCGAAACACCGGTCTCACCTGATCAAGGAAATTGAGCCCGGCAAAAAAGCGATGGAGGAATCAGATGAAGAGCTTGTAGCGCAGTGCCAAAATGGTTCCCCCCGCGCTTTCGAGTCTCTCCTCCATCGCTATCAACCCAGGGTGCTTCGCTTCGTCGAAAGACAAATTGGTAACCTGGAAGATGCCCGGGATGTGACCCAACGAACTTTTCTCCAAGTCCATGACAGCCTCTCACGTTTTCGCTCCGGGAACCGATTCTCCCCATGGCTATTCACGATCGCCCGCCGCCAGGGAATCGACTTTCTTCGCCAAGCCGGCTCTCGACGAAGGGTTCACGACCAACTCGCGACAGAGCCAAGGCCCGATGCCGAAGCCGATCCCCAAAAATTACTCAGCCAACAGGAAGGAGTCGATGCCATCTGGCATTGGATTCGGACAAACCTGGATGCACGTTCCGCTGAGATTCTCTGGCTGCGAATCCAGGAAGATCTCGACCTCTCGGAAATTGCGCAGGTGACCAACCTGAGCAAATCAAACGTAAAAGTGCTCCTTCACCGTGCCCGAAAATCTCTCCTTAGAACATTCCCTTAAAGTCCCATTCCTCTCCGGAACTTTCATCTCTCAACTCCAAATCAAAGCCATTTCATGAAACGCATCTTATGTCATCTTGCCCAGAGAAATCCTCACCCCGCCGGGCCGCTTGCGAAACATGTTTCCCGCTGCCAGGACTGCAAGGAATTCTTCGAGCAGGTCTCGTCTCTCGAATCCCGCCTTGTCACCACTGCCGGAGAACCGGACCGCCATCTTTGTGACGAAATCATGGCCAGCATTCCCTCAAAGAAACCGGCTACGTTTACGACTTCAAGATGGGCTTGGTTTTCATCTCCCATAGCGCTCTCGTCTGCCACCGCCCTGGTCTTTTCGCTCATTGGTTTTTTGGCGATCACCAATTTCAAGAAACCAGCCCAAGTCGCAAATGGTCCCGCTGAGCAAGCCAATCCCCCCGCCCCTCCAGCACCCGAAGCATCCCGGGAAATGACTCTCGCCTATGCCCAAAAACAACAGGAATTTCTACAGCGAGACGCCCTAAAACTGGGAGCCCACTTGCGGGAAAATTTGATCATGTTCCGGACTAAAGATCAGTAGAGACACGAGGCCTCTCCTTGTCTCACTTTTCTAACTTCGACAGAGGCCTCCTCTCCGGCTAGCTTTCGTCCACAGGGACGATGTTCTTCCGATGTTCCTCGAACGAGAAAGCAACTTGTCTTCAAAACTCTTTCCATGACCAAAAACGAACAAAAGATCGGCCGTTTCCTCAGCTTGGTTCTCCGCCACGATCCCGCCTCCATTGGCTTATCACTCGATTCCCAAGGATGGGCGAAGATTGACGACCTCCTCACATGTCTCAAACTTAACGGAAAAAAACTCACCCCCAAAGGGCTCAAAACCATCGTTGAGGCAAGCAAGGAGCGCTTTTCCTTCTCGGAAGACGGCGACCGCGTCCGTGCCTCTCAAGGTCATTCGGTCAATATCGACATAAAGCTTACTCCGGAATCTCCACCGGAACTTCTCTACCATAGCACCTGCTTCCGCTTCATGGATTCCATCGAGAGCAAGGGACTCTCCAAAATGTCGCGCCAACACGTCCAGCTTTGCGGAGATATCCGCAGTGCTCATGAAATAGGGCGAAAACATCGCAAGCCCATCATTCTCGAAGTCGCAGCCCGCCTCATGGAGTCCCACAGCTTCCAGTTCTTCAAATCCGAGGACGGAATCTGGCTCACCGAAGCCGTCCCGCCCGACTACCTGAACGGTCAAATCACGATCTAGCCCGGCTATGACTCCCGAACAGGAATCCGAGTGGATCAGCACCTTCCGCGCCCTTCTTGAATCACAAGGAGAAGGAGATCCCGCACACGATCCCCAGCACATCGAGCGTGTCGTCCTCAACACCCGACACCTCGCCGCAGTTGAAGGCCTTTCTCTCGAGGTTCTCCTCCCCGCCGCCTACCTCCACGACTGCGTTCACGTTCCCAAGAACTCCCCCCAACGTTCCCAAGCTTCCCGTCTCGCCGCCGACCACGCAATCGAGTCCCTCAAAGAACACCACTATCCCGCCGAGCATCTCGACGCCATTCACCACGCCATTGCGGCTCACAGTTTCTCCGCCAATATCACTCCCGAGACCATCGAAGCGAAAGTCCTCCAGGATGCCGACCGTATTGATGCTCTCGGTGCCATCGGGCTCAGCCGCTGCCTCATGCTCGGCGGTCATATGGGCTCTCTTCTCTACAATCCAAACGACCCCTTCTGCCAAAACCGAAAGACCGATGACGCCAACTTTTGCGTCGATCATTTCTTCGCCAAACTCCTCAGTTTAAAAGACACCATGCAAACCCCGGCAGGGAAATCCCTCGCCAGGGAACGCACGCAGTTCCTCACTGACTTTCTGGACCAACTCCGGGCAGAAATTGCTCCAACCTCCTAACCAAAAACCATCACTATGTTCCGATTCCTTACCTTTTTAGCGCTCTCCAACCTCGCCCTCGCTGTCGACACCTTCCGCTTCGAGGTCCAAACAGTCGCCGAAAACTTCGCCCGGCCCATGGGCATGGATCTTGGCCCAAATGGCTCCATCTATCTCATCGAACTCCAGGGCAAGGTCAGCCGCATTCATCCCGCCACCGGAGAATCTACCTCCCTCGCCCAAATTAATGTCTTCGGCGAACAAGAAAACGGACTCCTCGGCATCGCCCTCGATCCGAACTTCAAAGAGAACAATCACCTCTTTCTCCTCTACTCACCCGCCGACTTGATCGGCCAACGTATCAGCCGCTTCACTCTCAAAAACGACACCCTCATCGATGAAGCCAAAGTCATCGAATGGAACACCCAGCGACGCGAGTGCTGCCACCACGGTGGCATGCTCAAGTTCGGCCCCGACGGCTGCCTTTACGCCTCCGCCGGAGACAACACCCATCCCTTTGGCGACTCCGCTTCCTATGCGCCCATCGACCGACGCCCCAATCGCGAACCCTGGAACGCCGAAAAATCATCCGCCAATCCCAATGACCTCCGGGGTGGACTCATTCGCATTCGCGTCAACCCGGATGCCTCCTACGCCATTCCCGAAGGAAACCTCTTCCCTGAGGGCACTCCCGGAACCCGCCCCGAGATCTTCGTCATGGGCTGCCGCAACCCCTGGAAGTTTTCCATCGATCCAAAATCCGGCCACCTCTACTGGGGAGACGTTGGCCCTGATGCCGGAAAAGCAGGACCTCGCGGCCCCGCCGGACACGACGAAATCAACCAAGCCCGCAAAGCGGGATTCTTCGGCTGGCCCTACTTCATTGCCAATAACAAACCCTACTCGCGGGTCGATTTTACCAATGGAAAAGCTGTCTCTTATACACATCTCCGAGCCCACGAGACCGAGGCTGATCTCG
>CAJXVQ010000204.1 GCA_913060685.1 uncultured Verrucomicrobiales bacterium | reverse complement strand
CACAGAGTAGATCGTCGGCAGCGTCAGATGTGTATAAGAGACAGGTGCAGGTTCGCTTGTTCCGCCGGCGAGGGATTCGGCGATTTCAGCGGGATCGGCTTTTCCGATGGCGGCGATGACATCGGTGAGGCGGATTTCTTGAAGATTTTGGATCGCCTTGAGGGAGGCGATTTCGAGATGGAGGCGTTTGTTGGAGGCCCACTTCATGCGGCTTTCGGCCTCGGAGAAGGTATCAATGATGGCGAGGAGTCGGTCGGGTTTGAGGGACTCCGAGGCATTGGTGAGGTCGTTCCAAAGGGCTTCCGGGAAGCCTTCGCGTCCGGCATTGGGATCGAGCTTGGCGACGACGAGGGCGCGAATGGCTCCGACGACTTCGGCGAGGAGCTGCGAGAGGTCCTTGCCTTTTTCGAACTGTTCAAAAATGACGGCGAGGATGCGGCCGGGGTCTTTTTCAAGGATGCCAAGGAGGAGGGTGGCGACGGTTTCGCGGGAGGTGAAGCCGAAGATATCGAGGACGTTGGGCTCGGTGATTTCGTTGCCACAGAAGGCGACGAGTTGGTCGAGCATGGACTGGGCGTCGCGCATGCCCCCATCGGCCCCTTTGGCGATTGCCCAGGCGGCGGAGTCTTCGAGTTTGACGGATTCTTCGGTGGCGATGTGTTGCAGGTGCGCGGCGATGATGTCAGTGGGAATAGGTCGGAGATCGAAGCGCTGGCAACGGGAGATGATGGTGGGGAGAATCTTGTTGGGCTCGGTGGTCGCGAAGATGAATTTGACGTGCGCAGGAGGCTCTTCGAGTGTTTTGAGGAGAGCGTTGAAGGCACCGGTGGTGAGCATGTGGACCTCATCGATGTAAATGATGCGGAAGCGGCTGGAAGCGGGGGCGAAGCCAACGGTTTCGAGGAGCGAGCGGACTTCGTCGACCTTGTTGTTGGAGGCGCCGTCGATTTCCAGGACGTCGAGCGAGCGGCCTTCGGCGATCTCGATGCAGGCGGGGTCATCGGGATCGAAGTCGATGGCGGGACCGTTGGGACAATTCAGGGCCTTTGAAAAAATGCGGGCGGTGGATGTTTTACCGGTGCCGCGCGGGCCGACGAAGAGGTAAGCGTGTGCGAGGCGATCCTTCTCGATGGCATTGCGCAGGGTGCGGACGACGTGGTCCTGTCCGAGGACATCGGCGAAAGTGCGGGGACGGTATTTTCTGGCAAAGACCTGGTAGCTCACGGGGGGGATTGTAGGGAGGAATGAGGGTTTGTCAGTGTCGAGTTTTGGAAATACCTTCCAGACACAATGGGCTTGGGAAAAGAATTACCCTATCAGCGGTGTCGTGAGCGGATTACGGCTCTGTGTGAGGGCGAAACCGACGTCATTGCAAAGATGGCGTCGGTGGTGGCGGTTTTGCACGACGGGATGGCGGGTTTTTACTGGACGGGGTTTTACCGGGTGGTCGACGGGAAGCTGGTGATTGGGCCTTATCAGGGGACCGTGGGGTGTTTGAGGATCGAATTTGGCCGTGGCGTTTGCGGGACTGCGGCAGAGACGGGGGAGACCCAGGTGGTTCCGGATGTGCATGCCTTTCCGGGGCATATTGCCTGCGATGAGAAATCGCGAAGTGAGATTGTGGTGCCGGTGAGAGATGCGAGTGGCGGGCTCATCGCGGTGCTTGACATTGACTCTGATGCGAAGGGGACCTTCGACGAATTTGACCGGGAGCAATTGGAGGTAATCGTGGCGGAAGTGTTCACGGCAGATTGATTCGCCTTTCCTGATTGTCTTAGCTCGGGAAATTTTCTCGAAAGTGCTTAAAGACATTCGGTCCAAGATGGGTTAGATATTCTTTCAACGATGGCCCGCGAAGAAAAAGACAGTCCGGAGAAGAAAGCGAAGAAGGGGAAAAAAGACGACAATGTTGTCGACCTGACAAAGGGGTATGCCAAGACGCGGAAGAGTCTGATCGCGAGGCTTGAGAACTGGGAGGACCAACGGACGTGGGATGAATTTTACCAAACCTATTGGAAGTTGATCTACTCCGTGGGCATCAAGGCGGGGCTGCGGCATGACGAGGCCTTCGACACGGTGCAGGAAACAATTTTGTCGATCGCGAAGCAGAGTAAGAAAAATCTCTACGATCCCAACCAAGGATCCTTCAAGACGTGGCTCATGAACATGACCCGTTGGCGGATTAATGATCAATTCCGCAAGCGTAAGAAGGATACCGCAATGCCGGGTGGTGGTTGGGAGGATGATCGCAAGACTGCGATCATCGATCGGTTTGAGGATCCCAAGGGTGATCTTTTGGAGCGGATGTGGGACGTGGAGTGGAAGAAGAATATCGCCGATATGGCGCTGACACGGGTCAAGGCCCAGGTGTCACCGAAGCAGTATCAAATTTTCGATTATTACGTGGTGAAACAATGGGATGCCAAGAAAGTGCAGGATCACCTTGGGGTCAGCATGGCCCAAGTCTATCTCGCCAAGCATCGCGTAGGTTCCGTTCTAAAGAAGGAATTGGTGAAGCTCGAGAAGGATGCAAAAAAAGATTAGGCCAGACCCGCTGATTCCGGATCATGAAGTCCTCCGCAAGATCGGAGGCGGTGCCTATGGTGAAGTGTGGTTGGCTCGAGGAGTGACCGGAGCGATGCGGGCGGTGAAGTTCGTTTATC
Organism: uncultured Verrucomicrobiales bacterium; assembly: GCA_913060685.1. GTDB lineage: Bacteria > Verrucomicrobiota > Verrucomicrobiia > Verrucomicrobiales > Akkermansiaceae > SW10. Next base: position 7,968 of record CAJXVQ010000204.1, on the reverse strand, counting down.
GAGAGGACTTCTCGGATGAACGAACCTTCGAGCGTGAGTTCGAGGGGATCTTGCGGTTTGAGCCGATCTCCCGTGATCACCGGGGCTTTGTCAATATCCTCCACGTGGGTCGAAGTGATGATCAAACGGAGTTTTATTACTATGTGATGGAGCTGGGGGATGATGCTCACGATGAGGGTGAGATTAATCCGGTGGAGTATGAGCCCCGGACCCTGCGGACCGATATATTACGGGCGAACGGGAAGCCGTTATCGACGTATTTTTGTATCGAGACCGGGAGACGCCTGGCCGAGGCGCTGAGTGAGTTGCACGATCGCGGTCTGACCCACCGCGATGTGAAGCCCTCGAATGTGATTTTTGTCGATGGCAAGGCCAAGCTTGCTGATATCGGATTGGTGGCCGCGACAGACCAACGGACCTTCGTGGGAACCGAAGGTTTTGTTCCTCCGGAAGGGCCGGGGTCCGAGCAGGCTGATATTTATAGTCTGGGGAAGGTGCTTTACGAAATGGCAACCGGGATGGATCGGTTGCAGTTCCCCGAACTGCCGAATGAGGGTCCCGGAAATGATTACCGGAAGAAGTGGATTCGCTTAAATCGCCTCATTTGTGATATCTGCGACCCCCGCATTGCGAAACGGAAGATTAAAACCGGCAAGGAGCTTGCCGAGACGCTGGGGCATCTGCAACGGGGAAGAAATGGCCCCAAAAAGATCCCGGCTTTTGTCAAAGTCGCAATGCTGCTTTTGATGTTCGTGGGAGCCTTCGCAAGCCAGATCTGGGTCGAGAAGACCTGGGGAACACATATTATTGAAGGGAAAAGAGAACCTCTGCCAGCCCGTTATGTCATGGTCAAAGTCCTGACCGATCCCTATGGGGCGGAGATTTACAACAGTGAAGGTGAGCGGATTTCCGAGACCACCCCGGCAACCCTTTACGGGATCGAATTGGATTCGGAGCTGAAATTGATTCTCAAAGCTCCGAAGTATCGCGACTTGGAGGTGAATCGGATGGTCGTGGATCAGGGCGACCAAGTGATGATCATCAACGAGACCTTGAGTCTTTTCTCTCCGCCGAAAACCGATGAGATTTGGACTGATGCGCTCGAGCACCAGTATTTACCATTTTTGGACCAGCATAAGTCGGCTGATCATGTCAGTGAGTCTGATTGGAAACTTTACCTCAAGGAGACGGAGAGGAAGTTGAAGCCCATCGTCTTCATGCATGCTGGTCGCCGTATCGTCGCGGTCCCTGAAGAGTGGACGGCAGATTATACGACATGGTTGGAGGGAAAGTGTCTGAAAGAGGGATACTTTGAGGAATATTCCGAGGACAAACCTGAGAGTAATCGTCAGCTCGTCCCGAGCTATGATCTGCAATTTGATCAGACCAAATTACCCGCTGAGGCCAAAAAAGGGGGCAAGACTTTACGTCCTTTTTATTGTCTGGTTCGCCCGATCCCCTACGGTTCACTGAGCATTGATTCAAAACCCAGTGGAGCTGAAATTTATTTGAATGGAATCCCGATGGGATTCACTCCGCTTGACGAGGAAAATATTGCTCCAGGTGATATTAAAGTGACTTTGGTGCTCGGGGGGAAAAAGACCTTGAACGATACCATTTATCTTCCTGATCGAGGTCGTAAGGATCGGGTTTATCAGCTGGAGCCTAACAAGAGTCTGGTTCCTGGCGAGTCTTGGACGAACAGCATTGATATGGAATTAGAACCTTTGGGTGAGACTCTGAGCGTCTCGAAATGGGAGACGCGAAGTGGCGATTACCGGAGGTTCTTGAAGGAGAAAAAACGAAAGCCAGGAGATGTGATACTGAGCGATAATCCCCTCGTCCCTGTGGTCGGCGTGACGCGGGAGGATTGTGAGGACTTTTGTGAATGGCTGACAGAACGCGAGCGGGACAATGCCAATCCCGAGTTTAACCGAATTACCGAAGATTACAGCTACCGATTGCCGACTGATCAGGAATGGAGCCGAATGGTTGGCTTGGTTGAGGTCGGAGATAGTCCTGCCGAGAGAGAGAACGAAGTATCCAACGCGACTCAATTTCCGTGGGGTGAGTCTTTTCCTCCGCCAAATAGTTCCGGGAATTACGCAGACTCATCGGCGGTGGAGATTATCGAGAATGATCGCTTGATCGCCGGGTATTTCGATGGATTCGCGAAATTGGCTCCCGTGGGGCAATTCAAGCCAAACATCATGGGACTCTATGATCTGGGCGGAAACGTCCATGAGTGGGTTTCTGATTCCTACTTGAACGAACAGCTGGGTGATATGTGGGGAGTCTTGCGGGGAGGGGGCTGGAATAGTTTCAGTGAGGGAAATTTGGAATCTCGTTTTCGCCTTCCAGTCAGAGACATGGAATCCCGAAAGGATACTTTTGGTTTCAGGGTCGTCTTGGCCCGTAATGTTGAGGAAGAAGAACCAGAAATAAACGAAACAGAAGAGAGTGATGGTGGAGATTCAAATTGATTACGAAGGGCGGCTGAGATGCTCGGCCCAGCACATGCTCTCGGGTGGGAAAATTTCGACTGATGCGCCGGTCGACAATCAGGGGCGGGGGGAGAGCTTTTCTCCAACAGATCTGGTCGCAACCGCTCTGGGTAGCTGCATGGCCACGGTCATGGGGATTGCCGCGAATCGGCGGGAAATCGATCTCGGCGGACTCAGAATGAGTGTGAAGAAAGAGATGTCCGGTGATCTGCCGCGCCGGATTGCCCGGCTTGAGGTGGTGATCTTTATGCCGCTGAGCGAATCACATCCGGATCGCAAAGTACTCGAAGGCGCCGCCATGACTTGCCCGGTTCACCACAGCATCCATCCGGACATTGAGGTCGATATGACCTGGCATTGGCAGGCTTGATCAAAAAAAAACGGGCCGTCTTCTTGTTCAGAAGACGGCCCGGTGAGTTTCTTGAGCGCCTATCCTTGGTCTGGAATATCGACCATCCCGTAGTCCCCGTCGGGCTTACGCCAGACAAGAGAGGTGACATTGCGGCGGGCATTGGCAAAGACCACAAATGGCCGCTCGGTGAGGTCGAGTTCCATGACGGCTTCCTCCTTGTAAAGGCGGCGGAGACTGAAGGACTCCTTGTGGACGAAGAACGGCTCTGGTTCGACTTCCTCGTTGACCTGATCGGGAAGGTTGTCCAGAAAATCGGCTCGATAGTTCCTCTCGTCGAGGTAGCGAATGCTTTCCTCCTGGCGTGGCGTACGACGTTTCAGGAGTCGGGTTTTGTGCTTCCGCATGCGGCGGGCAATTTTGGCGATCGTAAAGTCGATGCTCTTATACATGTCCTCGGTCTCGGAAGAGGCATCGATGACGATGTGGTCGGCGCAAAAGAGGATGATTTCAGCCTTGTGCCGGCGGCTTCCTTCGACATCGAGAATCGCTTTCGCCTCAATGATGCGCGGGTAATCCAGATGAATGCCACCGATCTTTTCCATGGCATACTGCCGGAGAGAATCAGTGACGTCTTCGTGACGCACGGTCACGGTGATGTTCGGGTCTACGTTTCTTGTTTGCATAATGAACGGTGGTAATAAAAATACCTTAACTCATTTATAGCAGTGGGGGGCGTTGATCGCCACCTCTTTCGTAAGGAAATCTACCCTTTGATCTCCATCAACATCTGAGCGTTGTTGGGGAACTTTTTCATAAAGAAAAGAAGCCGCTCCATTGCCTCGACCGGTTTGTGCCCGGCGAGGCCACGACGAACCATGTAGATTTTCTTCAAGCTCATCTCGGGGAGGATGAGCTCCTCGCGTCGTGTTCCGGATTTAAAGATGTCTGCTGCCGGGTAGACGTAGTGCTCGGCGATCCTCCGATCGAGAACGAGTTCCATGTTTCCGGTTCCCTTGAATTCCTGGAAAATAGCCTCGTCGGCCTTGGAGTTGGTTTGGATCAGAGCGGTTGCAATAATCGTCAGCGACCCGGCTTCGCGGGTGTTTCGGGCTGCGGCGAAAAGGCGGCGGGGCATCTCCAGGGCGCCTGCCACGATACCGCCGGATTGATATCCGCGGCCACGACTTTGTTTGCCGCCACTGAGGTTGTTGTTGTAGGCGCGGGCGAGGCGCGTGATCGAGTCCATCAGGATGAAGACGTGCTGCCCGGCTTCAACAAGCCGCTTGGCCCGCTCGACGCAGAGTTCGGCGAGGCGGCAATGGTTGTGGGGGGATTCGTCATTGGAACTCGCATAGATTTCGGCATCAGGGAGCTGGCGGCGAAATTCGGTCACTTCTTCCGGACGTTCGTCCACGAGAAGGATCATGAGATGAATGTGTTCCTCGTGGCGTTCCTGAACGGCTTGAGCCATGTGGAGCAGGAGAGTGGTCTTGCCGGAGCGGGGAGGGGATACGATGAGTCCACGCTGGCCGCGACCGACGGGTGCCATGAGGTCGACCAAGCGGGTTGTGAAGCGCTCCGGAGTGGTCTCGAAACCAATCTGCTTATTCGGATTGACCGCTTTCAGCTCCTCAAAGGCGGGCAGTTTACGGGAATCTTCGGGCTTTTCACCATTGACCGAAGTGACTTCGATCATTTGGGGGCCGCGAGAACTGTCGCGTGCAACCCCTTTGAGCCAAACTCCTGGTCTGAGTCCATGCTTGCGGGTGAGATCGGGCGGAACAAAGACGTCTTCTTTGCGTTGTTCGAAATTTTGGTCGGGTTTCCGAAGAAATCCAAATCCCTTCGGGGCAATCTCAAAGAGACCATCAACATCAACGGGGTCGCCGGTGAATTCGAATGGCCTGCGGTCACGTTGATCGCGTTGATCTCGCTGGTCGTCACGGGGTCCGTAGCCACGGACGCGGCCTTGTCTCTGACCTCCGCCGCCACCATGGCTGTTGCCACCACCACCTCCGCTATTGCCACCACCTCCGCTATTATTGCCGCCACGGCTTCTGTTCCGACTACGGTTACGGTTTCGATTGCGGTTACGGCGGTTGTTATTTTCGCCGTTGCCTTGATCGGCGGCCTGTTGGCCCCCGGAGCTCGCTGAGTCAGAGTCAGGTGGAATCATGTGAATTAAGGAAAATCTGGAAAGGTCGGGCCTTTTGTGGGAGAGGGGTCGGTTGGATTTGCCCCAAGCCGGGAGATCCCTGCCGTGGCCGACAACGGGTGCGAAATGAGGAATCCCACGAAAGTGTTTGCCGGGACGGTCGAGCGTAAATTCCGCACTGCGGGCCGTGGCAAGAGACCGGGGATCTCTCAAAAGAAACGATGGAAGTGACTGTGAAAATAGCCAACTTCCTTCACCTGCAGATACCTTGTTCCGAAAACCCTGTGAAATCAACGATTTTTTCAGGGGGGCAAAGATCTCGAACTTTCCTCGGTTTTCCCTTGACGATAGATTGGATTTTCATAGCTTCCGCGTCCCGATTTCCGACTTTTTAAGATTATGCCACGCGATATTATTATACTGGAATGCACCGAGGCCAAGGCCGAGGGCAAGCCGACCTCCCGTTACACCAGCACCCGTAACAAGAAGAGCCTCAATACCCCTGGCCGTCTTGAGAAAAAGAAATTTAATCCTTTCCTCAATCGCCGCACTCTCCATCGCGAGCTTCGATAGTCCCTGACCCCTACCTATTTTTATCATGTCTGAGCCCAAGACCATTCAGCGCCGGATTAACTTCCGTAAGCACAATAAGTCGATGACCACCAAGCGTCTCGACCTTCCATTTGAGAAGATCAGCTACCAGAACCCTGAGGTTCTGACCAAGTTCACGACCGAGACCGGCCGTATTCTTCCCCGCAAGGTGACTGGCGTTTCTGCCAAGATGCACCGCGCCATCACTCGTGAGATCAAGCGCGCCCGCGCCGTGAATCTTCTTCCGTAGTTTGATCTGACTTTCATTTTTTTTCAGAACCGTCCGGAGCGATCCGGACGGTTTTTTTTGTTTTCGACAGCTTGATTGATTCTCGCTTGTCGCGACTTGTCCTTTCCCGCAGAGTGCGCGCGTCATGCGAAAACTCTTTCCTCTACTTGGGCTTCTTCTCGCCTTTTCGGCTGGCTCGCTGCTAGCCAATGATCCCGCAGTCTCTCCGACTGACGAACCTAAAAAGGTCACTTTTAGTGAAGCCCCGGACGAATGGGTCGACCAAGAGATAGGGCCCTATTTGGACAAGGTGACCGGGAAGGTTTTTTACGGAGTTAAAATCGCCGAAGACAGCGAAGGGAAGCCGGTGGAACTTCCGCTGGTTGTCGTTTGGTTGGGTTTGGCGGCGGTTGTGATTACGATTTACTTCAAATTCGTCAATTTGAGATCCTGGAGACTTGCCGCCCGGACAATCAGCGGGAAATACAGTTCCTCGACCGACCCTGGTGAAATCACCCACTTTCAAGCCCTTTGTGCCGCGCTCTCGGGAACGGTCGGACTTGGAAATATTGCCGGAGTGGCGATTGCCATTAGCGTCGGTGGACCCGGGGCAACGTTCTGGATGGTGCTGGTGGGTTTGTTTGGAATGACCTCCAAGTTTTGCGAGTGCACCCTGGGAGTGAAATACCGCACGATTGAGAACGGAAAGGTTTATGGCGGTCCGATGCAGTATCTCAAGAAGGGCTTTGCGGAAAAAGGAATGGGAGGAGCCGGGATGATTTTAGCCGGCGTCTTTGCGTTCCTTTGTATCGGAGGATCATTTGGGGGCGGTAACATGGTGCAGGCCAACCAGGCTTGTGACCAGTTGGTCGGGGTTCTTGGCGAAAATTCATTCTTTGGTCAGAATCGCTGGGCCTTCGGAGTTGTACTGGGTGTGGCTGTCGGTCTCGTGATTATTGGCGGAATCAAGAGTATTGCCTCTGTGACTGCGGCACTGGTGCCCTTCATGTGCGGGATATACATGCTGGCAGGACTCTTTGTGATCTTCGTGAATTTCGGCGAAGTCGGAAATGCTTTTAGTCTGATCTTCGAGGGTGCCTTTGCTCCAAGTGCGATTGGTGGTGGCGTGATTGGCGTGATGATTCAAGGAATGAAGCGGGCCACTTTTTCCAACGAAGCGGGCATTGGCTCGGCTCCGATTGCCCACTCGGCAGCGAAGACAAAATTTGCCGCCAGTGAGGGGATTGTCGCACTCCTGGAACCCTTCATCGATACCGTGGTCGTCTGCACCACGACCGCTCTCGTGATTATCATGGCCGGGACTTACAACGACCCCAACCTTCAAGGCGTGGGTGTGACCTCGGCGGCCTTTGAATCCGCCATTTCTTGGTTCCCTCTGATTTTGACCGTTGCGGTTGTTCTCTTTGCCTTCTCAACCATGATTTCCTGGTCTTACTACGGAGTGCAGGCATGGAGCCATTTGTTTGGCCGCAGCAAGCGGGCAGAGCTGATTTACAAGCTAATCTTCTGTGTCTTTGTGGTGATTGGTTCCTCACTCAGCATGAGCAAGGTGTTTGATTTCTCCGATGCCATGATCTTCGCAATGTCAGTGCCCAACGTGATCGCGATGTATATCTTGATGCCAAAGGTGAAGGATGAATACGCACGCTTCCTCGAGCATGTGAAAAAGACGGATGCTTCCTAGAAATGGCGCGCCAATACCAACTTAAGAAAGGGCCCCGTAAGGGAGCTTCGGGGATCGATTATCAGGCCGAGCTGAATGAACAGCAATACGCTGCGGTCAGCTCTCTGCCGGGACCGGCTCTTGTGATCGCAGGTGCCGGTTCGGGAAAAACCCGCACCTTGACTTACCGGGTCGCTTACCTTTTAGATCAGGGAATTGATCCCAAAAACCTCCTCTTGCTGACCTTCACAAACAAGGCGGCCAAGGAAATGATGGAGAGGGTTCGGGAGTTGATTCCGCTCGATCTGAGCGAACTCTGGAGCGGGACCTTCCACTCGATTGGAAACCGGATCTTGCGACGCCATGCCGATGAACTCGGATTGACGCGATCATTCTCGATCATGGATCTGTCTCTTATACACATCTCCGAGCCCACGAGACCGAGGCTGATCT
>CAJXVQ010000203.1 GCA_913060685.1 uncultured Verrucomicrobiales bacterium | reverse complement strand
GAGATCAGCCTCGGTCTCGTGGGCTCGGAGATGTGTATAAGAGACAGGTATACGCCACCCATGGCTTCAACAATTCCAGCACCCTCACTGCAAAGGATGGCACGCAGATCGAACTCCACTCGGGGAACGTTTTTCGATTTCGTCCCGATGGATCCAGCGTGGAGGTCTTCACCCGCGGGCAGGTCAATCCCTTCGGTCTCTGCTTTGATCGGCGTAACAACCTTTACAGTGCTGACTGCCACAGCGCGCCGGTTTACCAACTTCTCCAGGGCGGGGCCTATCCCAGCTTCGGCAAGCCTCACGACGGGCTCGGCTTTGCCCCGACCATGATCGAACACACCCACGGATCGACAGGAATCTGCGGCATCGCCTACCTCGACCGTGATTGGTGGGGATCGGACTGGAACGACCATCTTCTGATTGGCAACCCGGTCACCTCACGCATCAACCACGACAGAATTGAATTCCGGGGAAGCACCCCGGTGGCCATTGAACAGAGTGATTTTGTCACAAGTGACGACCTCTGGTTCCGTCCCGTTGACATGTGCATGGGGCACGATGGAGCCCTCTACGTTGCCGATTTCTACAACAAAATCATCGGCCACTACGAAGTCCCCCTGACTCATCCCGGCCGTGACCGGGAACGCGGACGACTTTGGAAAATCACCAAGAAAGGAACCTCCTCCCCTCAGCCCACCACTCCTCGCACAAAACCTCTTTCCGACGTGATCACTTCACTCAAAAACAACGATCCATTCGTCCAAAGACAGGCGGCCTTATCGCTCCAACTTCAACCGCAGGAAGTAGCTCTGGAACCCTTACTCAACGCTCTCGCCGGCACTCCTGATGATGACACCCACCTCGTCCACGTCCTACGCATGGCAATCCGCAACCATCTCATCGCCTTCCCAAAAAGCATCCGCATCAAAACTCCTCATGCCCCAATCTTAGATAACATCATCCCGGCAGTACCGACCCCGGAGGCGGCTTCGCTCCTGTCAGCTCTGCCGAAAAAGAGAAGCCATCTCACTCAAATCGCGCGCTACGCCGCGGACTCCATCATCACCGATCTCATCAAGGAACTCTCAAATCAGGGCACTCCTGAAACTCAACTCACGGAGCTCAATGCCCTCCAGGCTGGACTCGATGAGCGGGGTCGACTGGAACCTCATCCCGACATCATCAACTCGGCGCAAAGCCTCGCGAAAACACTTTTGGAAACTCGACAAAAATCGGCAAACCGTGAGTGGATCGAGTTCCCACACCCCGCCTATCTTGAGAGTCCATCCCCCTGGACCATCCAAAATCGTCGATGTCAGGACGGGCAGGATGTCCCCGTGATCTCCAGTCTTCAAATGGGCGCGCCGAATGCGGAACAACGCACTGGCATTTTACGCTCAAAGGAATTCACGACAACAAACGAACTTTCATTCTGGATCGTCGGGCATCAAGGCCACCCGAATCAGGAAGCCCATCGCAAAAACCACATCGCCCTGATCGATGACGAAGGAAACGAGCTCTCCCGCGCATACCCACCGCGAAACGACATCGCTCGAAAGATCACCTGGACGACAGAAGCAGGAAAACAGAGGCGACTGCAGATCACCGATGGCGACGCCGGTGAGGCCTACGCGTGGCTGGGAATCACCCGAATCAGTGGAGTCGAAGGTGTCAGCACTGACACCTTTGCCGGGAACTCCAAGGTCGACGACCAACTGACAACACTGGCGGAGATTTTAAAATTCAGCGCTCCGGTGACCCTGCGGGACCAACTCAAGCCGTGGCTCTCAAAGGACTCCCAAACAACCGTGACGCAGGTCCTCGATGGTCCCAAGAACGAACAATTGGAACAGCTCATCAATCAGCGGGTTTCGGAATACAACGCCGCCAAAAAACTTGAGACGCTTGACGCAAAAAAGGGGGGGCATGTTTTTCAAACCAACTGCGCAACCTGCCATCAGGTCAAACACCAGGGCGGCTTGATTGGCCCGCAACTCGACGGCATCGGCAACCGTGGCATTCAACGTCTCGCCGAAGACATTCTCGATCCGAATCGCAATGTCGACAGCCATTTCCATCTCACTCAATTCACCTTCACAGATGGCACAACCAGCAGCGCCTTCATCACTGGTGAACGCGGCAATGCTCTTCAAATTCGCGATCTCAAGGGCAACTCAAAACGGCTACAAAAGGCCCAAATCGCTTCCCGTCACACCCTCCCCATTTCAATCATGCCTGCGACATTCGGCCAGGTTCTTACATCCGGAGACTTTGCAAACCTCATCGAATGGCTTCGGACTCAAAGCTAACACGAGACCCCTTACTCCGCTCGATGTGATCCCAAGTTGTCGCTCAGGGCGATTGGAAAGATGGCAATCATTGTATCGTCGGGCCATGTCAAATCGATGCCGCGCATGGTGCCGGTTCCGCTGCTGAAGCTCGAGGCTTTGCAGTAGGCTGACGTAAAGATTGGTTAACTGATAGTTCTTCTTATCAAACGCAAGATGTCGGAGGGTCTTTCGGCACCGGTGGTCTTCGAGTATCACCTCGACGAAAACGGCATTTCGAGGAAGGTCCGGGGAAACTACCTCGAACGCCCGGTGACCATGGCCCTCTACCCCGTCGCCGAGAAGCCGGAAGGCCGCCGGATTTATCCTTACCATCAGGATGATGCACGGTTCATTCGAAACATCGGTGCCAAGTTCATTGGGAGAGCGATCTACCGCTGGGGTGGCGAGAGCCGGCTAAATTCGCAAGAATTCCGGACGAGCGCCCAGTCACTGATCGAAGCAATCCACAAGGATGATCTTCGTAACAAAAGAAGTCAGCGGTCACTCACTTTCCCATCAGTGGATCGAGGAACTTGTAGAACGCTTCGGTCGCCGGATCGTCGGGCTTGCCGAGATCATTGTTAAGGCGACTGTGATTGGTATCTCTCTTGCCAAAAGCCCTGACGGGAATCTCCGCCACATTCAGCTTGGTCGCGAGCATCTCCGCCTGCGCTCTGGTGTCGGGATTACCGGGAAAATAGAGGAGTAGAAATGGAGGAATGCCCTTGCCCTTCTCCACGTGCGTCACCGCAGAAAAGTCCACATGCTTCTCCGGATCGTTCCCAAATTTTTGTCGATGTCCGAAGGTAGGCATCTTTCCTCCATAAAGCGTCCGCCGGTGCTCCGCAGTCATGATGATCTTTGGAATATCGTAGGTGTCGCCATCGACAGGCACACACCCCTTGATAACGTCAAAGGTCACCCCCTCCTGTTTCAGGTAACGGTCATCAGTACAAATCAATGCGGCAAGCTGCGCTCCCGCAGAATGTCCACCCACGAAGATCCGCTTCGGATCTCCTCCATGCTTCGCAATGTTGCGATGCACCCAGCCAAGTGATTTGGCGACATCGCGAATGAGATCATCCATTGTCACCTCGGGCAGGAGGCGATAATTCGTCGACACGAAGACGAAGCCTCGCTGGGTCAACACCTGGGGCTTGAGCCCAACATCGCTCTTATCGCCAACTTGCCACCCTCCGCCGTGAATCCAGAACATGACGGGCAGGCTCTTACCTTCCACGTCATCGGGCATGTAAATATCGAGCACCTGGCGCTTATGCCCGGATTCCACGTAGGGAATTTCAGGCATGAGTTTTTGTGCGGATGCGCTTTCGAAATAAAACAGAATCGAAAACACGATGGCGGGGATGAAGTTTCGTAACATAACTGACACGGGTGAAAGCGAGGCAGCATGCCTGATAACGTGCTCCGTTCAAACCCCAAATCAAGTCGCCTCGCTCCCTACCGCCATGGGTCTTGGAATCGAAACAGTTGAGAAAATCCAAGAAATCAGAACGTTTTGTATCAATCAGTCATGCCAAACACGCCCTCCAAGAAACCTTGGCTTACAAAGTGGACCTCCTCATTGTTCATTGCTGCCACCATCCCCTTGCTCCCTGGCTCTCTTCGAGCGATCGAATGGACACCCATCACTGATTCCCTGCTGAAGCGAGCGACCGCCCAGGACGAGAAAGAAATCTGGCCGGGCGGTTGCGCTGGCGTGGTGACAAACCGGTTAACTGGCGACGTCACCGTCAAGGTTGTTGGGCACGGACTTTGGCGCAGCGCTGATCAGGGGAAAACCTGGGCGCGGCTGGACAAAAAGATCGTTACCGGACGCGACGAGACGGGTTGGGCAACGAACGTTGATCAAAATTCACCGACGAGGCTCGCCAGTTTTTCACTCGATGGAACAGCCGGCTGGACCACCGACGGAACAGCATGGAAGAAGTTCGCCGACCTTGGACGGAACTGGGATTATGGATCTGTCGACTGGGGAGCGAAGGACCCAAGGGTCATCATCGCAGTCAAACATGAAACGAACCCACCGGGAGAGGTCTATGTCACCAGCGATGGTGGGACTTCCTGGAATCAACTGCCAATCCACGTGCTGGAAGATCGGGGGAAACCATCCATGGTCGGAGCCTTGGGCGGAAACGTGCTCATCTATGGTAAAGGGGAAGGCATCCATCGCAGTTCCGATCTGGGTAAGACCTGGACCGGGGTTTCCAAAGTGAACCCGCTCACGCGAATTCCAGTTCTCTTTAAAGGCGTCCATTACCTCGGAACCGCGAAGGGCCTGTTGGTGAGCAAAGACAAAGGCGCAAGTTGGCAGATGCAAGGCTCCCCTGTGGATATCTGGCAAGGTCCCTTCTTCGGTCGTGATCAACAGGAAATGCTCGTCGTTGGCGAATCCGGCATTCACCAGACGAAGGACGCAGGGGCGACATGGCGTCGCGTGACCGACCTCAAACCAAACGCTGACGGATTTAAATTCACCGCCGACTGGTTCGGTTGCTACGCTTGGGACCCGATGAACGAAATCGTCTATGCTTCCTCAATGGGCAATCCCGTCTTCAAACTAACACTAGGAAAGTAAGCAGAAACAACACCCAAATCAACACGAGTCCAAATCAGCGATATGAACCAGACCATCACCTTCATCCTCTCAGCATCTCTCCTCATCGGACATGCCTCCCTCGCCCAGGACACGGTCCGCAAGGACATCGCCTACGACGATGAGCACGCAAGTCAGATCCTGGATTTCTATCCGGCCAAAACAGACAAACCGGCGCCGGTCATGGTTTTCATCCATGGTGGTGGCTGGCGAGGCGGTTCGAAGAAAGACCTTCCCCGATTTTTGACCAAAGCGAACGCCGACGGTTGGCTTGCTGTGGTCTCGGTCGAGTATCGCTTTACCGACGTCGCCCCCCACCCCGCCCAGGTTGATGACTGCGCGCGAGCCATCCAATTTCTCCGGCAAAATGCCACGGCGTGGAATATCGACCCGGAGCGCATTGGTGTCACCGGAGGATCGGCTGGCGGGCACCTCTCGGCATACATCGCCCTCCAGGACGATGAGGCGAAACCAGATTCCAAAGATCCCGTTGAGCGACAGTCCTCGCGCGTTTCATTTGCAATCCCCTTCGCCGGCCCAACCGACTGGGGATTACTGGGCACCGTCAAGCACGACCACCCGGCATATCGGCAACTCCTTGGCTACGAACCGGGCACCCCGGCTGATAAAATGTCCCCGGAAAAGAAGAACGACGTTTCGCCTCTGCAGTTTGTTTCCCCGGACGATCCTCCAATTCTGATCGTCCATGGCGACGCTGACAAGATCGTCCCAATCGAGCACGCCAGGGTCCTTGATGCCGCCTTGAAGAAAGCGAAAGTATCGACGGAGCTCTTCATCGTGAAAGGTGGCAACCACGGAATCGCAGGGGCAGGTCACCCGGCCGCGGTGAAACGAGCAAGCGCATTCATGCGCGAACACCTTCTGGGTGATGAGTCAAAAACAACGTCCTCTAAGCCTTCAAAATAGAGACCCGTGAACCAAACCGATCCCCACGACATGAGGACCAGCAACCTGAAACGCCGTCGCTTCCTTCGTAACTCTGGCGCCACCCTCGCCGCTGCAGCCACTCTTCACTTCAACTCCTATGCCGCCGAAAAAAAAGGACCGCGCTTTCAATTTTCACTCGGCCAGTGGACCTTTCATCGCGCGTTTCGAGGAGCACCGGGCGTCTCGAGACGCGATCCCCTCGAGTTTCCCACCATGGCCGGCGAACTGGGGTTTGAAGGCATTGACTACAGCGGAATCTTGCTCGGAAACGATCACGCCAACCCAAAGAAAATTGCCGAACTGAATCGCCGTGCCGCCGATGCCGGAGTTCAAAACCTGCTCATTCTCGTGGACCTTCATGACGCGCTGGGTGCCGCCGATGCGGATCAGAGAAAGAGCAATGTCCTGAAGTATGTCCCCTGGCTGGAAACCGCCGCCGCCCTGGGTTGCACCGGAGTTCGTCTCAACCCAATCAGCGATCCCGGTTTGGCAGCGGAGGAGCAGGCCCGACTGCTGGCCGACGGGACATCCCAACTCCTTAGACACGCCGAAAAACTCAAGCTCGACCTCCTGTTCGAAAACCACGGAGAAGGTCTTCGAACCAACGGTGCCTGGATCGCCTCTGTCGTCAAACAGGTGGATCATTCTCGCTGCGGAACCTTGCCTGATTTTGGCAATTTTCAGAAGGATCGAGCGAGTGGCACATTCCATGATCGCTATGCCGGAGTCGCGGCCATGCTACCATTTGCGAAAGGAATCTGTGCCAAGTCCCACGATTTCGATGCCAACGGAGAAGAGTGCTACTCCGATTACGGTCGCATGCTCAAGATGATCAAGGACTCCGGCTATCGGGGCTGGATCGAGGTGGAATACGAAGGTCCCCATCAGGGTCCGGGCGGCCCTGCCCGCGAGCGCGTTCCGGCTGGTCGCCTAGGTGAAAAAGAAGGTGCCCTTGCAACGAAAAAGCTACTTCAGAAACACCTCGGCGCGGATCTAAAGAAGTAACATGTCGGCTCTCCCACGCTTGGTCAAAAATTTCACGCCATCGACAAGCCCGTCAGGGTTCCCTTGCTCGACCCGAACTGATCCGCTTCGATTCCCAGACGCTGAAGCATGCTCACGTAAAGATTGCATAAGGGCGGAGGGTCCTTCGGATCGAAGTGCAGATGTTGTCCGTGCTTGAACCCACCGCCCGCTAAAAAAACGGGCAGATTCCTCGTCGAGTGGCTGCTGGCATCTCCAAGATTGCTGCCGAGAAAAACGGTCGTGCGGTCCAGAAGATTCCCTTCATCTTCCTGCGATTGGCTGAGCTTGCCGAGGAGGTCGCGCACGGTTTTCATCGCCTCAACTTCGACGATCTTGAGCTGCGCAAGTTTGCCTGGATCCTTGCCGTGGTGGGAAAGGTCGTGATGGCCCAGATTGACGCCATCAATCGGAGGCGCGGCAGTGGAACCGGCAAGCATGATGGTGATGAGCCGCGTCGAATCAGTCTGGAGGGCCAGATGAGTGAGGTCGAAGAGCAGCCGGGTGCGGCCGATGAGGTCCGCGGGGTTGGGAATGTCTTTCGGCGGGGCGACATCCACTTTGGGCTTCGGCTTCCTGGCCCAGTTTCGATCACTGACCATTTGTTCTTCGAGTTCACGAATGCTGGTGAGGTATTCGTCGAGCTTGTCACGATCTTCGGTGCCGAGGCCCTTACTCAAAAATTTAGCCTGCCCGCGAACATCATCGAGAATGCTGCGTCCGTCATCAAGATGACGCATTTGCTCCTGCTTCTGGGCAGGGGTCCCTTCGAGAAACAATCTGGCAAAGACTCGCGATGGCGAATCGTCGGAAGGGATGAGCGCACCCGTCCGGGTCCAACTGAGTCCTCCGGCTCCGTTACCCGCCAAGGCCAGGCTGGGGAATCGGGTTTG
Organism: uncultured Verrucomicrobiales bacterium; assembly: GCA_913060685.1. GTDB lineage: Bacteria > Verrucomicrobiota > Verrucomicrobiia > Verrucomicrobiales > Akkermansiaceae > SW10. Next base: position 2,895 of record CAJXVQ010000203.1, on the reverse strand, counting down.
CGCGCCGATATGGCTGGCCGCGAATTGGTCGAGAGAGATGGCGTTGCGAAATCCGGGTCGGCCTGCGCCCGGAACACCGGTGAGAAAGCTCGCCGAGGCCTGGTGCCCGAAGGACGAACTCATTCCCGCGTGCTCCAATCCGGAAACAACCGTGAATTGATCGCGGTACTCGTTGACGATCTTGAGATAAGGCGAGAGCTCGTAATCCCTGCCGGTCTCCTTGGGGATAAAGTTTTCCGGGTGCAAGCCCAGCTGCGCGCAAATACAAACCATGCGCCGGGCTGGTTGCTTGATGCCCGGAGCGGCAAAGGCTTCCAACCACGGGAGCGCGAGTGAGATACCGCTGGCGCGGAGAAATTGGCGGCGTGGGATGTTCATGTCGATATTCAGTACTTCGTAGTCGTGCCGGTGGCTTATTTGGTCTGAAACAGCTCACTCAGCACAATCTCGTGAATCAATGACCTGAAACCATAGTTCTTTTCGCGAACGCGGTCGATGATGAATTCGACCTGCGATTTATCCAGCGGCGTCGGTTCCGCCCCGGTCGAGTAAGCGAGTAGTTTCTCGGTCAAGTTTCGGGCGAGTTGATCTTTATCGGCTAACAACAGGAGCTTGTATTCGTCGATGTCCTTGAAGCTCCGTCCATCCGTCAGGACGTCACTGGGATCAACCGGCGGTCCCTTAATCACCCGCCGCGAGCCTTCGCGGATCGCCCGATAATGATCGCGCCAGCCGCCGGTCACGTCGTAGCTCTCCAGCGCGAATCCCGGCGGATCGATTTCCCTGTGACAGCGAGCGCAGCTTGCGATGTCGCGATGTTTCGCCAGCTGGTCGCGAATGGTGGTGGCACCGCGGATGTCGGGCTCGATCGCCCCGATATCAGGTGGAGGTTTGGACGGCGGGGTTCCGAGGATGCGCTCAAGCAGCCAGGCACCGCGCAGGACCGGTGAAGTTGTCGTTCCGTTGGCGGTCACTTTCAACACACCGGACATCGTAATCACGCCGCCGCGATGGCTCCCCGGTGGCAGCATCACCTTGCGCATGTGCGCTCCCTCGACCACGGGAATTCCGTAGTGCTCTGCCAGGCGGGCATTCAGGAAGGTGAAGTCGGAGGATACGAAATTCGTCAGGCTCAGGTCGTGCTTCAAGATTTCGTCGAAGAACAGCTTCGGTTCCTTGAGCGAGGCCGTCTTGAGTACGTCGTCGTACTCCGGATAGAGCGTGCGATCCGGCGCGGTGGCATCGATCGCACGAAGGCTGAGCCATTGTCCGGTGAAGTTTTCCGTGAAGGCCTTTGCCTTGGGATCGTTCAACATGCGCTCGACCTGCTTGTGCAACACTCCCGGATCACGCAATTCGCGGGCCGCTGCGATTTGAAGCAATTCCTCATCAGGCGTGGAACTCCAAAGGAAGTAGGACAGGCGGCTGGCCAGGGCGTCATCGTCCAGCATGGCAATTCCGGGCACGTTCTTTTCACGCAGAAAGAGGAAGTCCGGTGACGCCATGATGCCTTTCAGACCAACTCGAACCGCCTGCTCGAAGGAGTAACCGGCATCCAATCGTGCTTTCACCCGCGCCAGGAAGGGGCGAATGTCCTCGTCCCCCACCCCACGCCGAAACGCCCGCCGCGCGAAGTCTCGAAGGATGCGTTTGGCATCAACCATGGGCTGCTTCGACACGACCTCGAGCCGCTCCTTTTCTTCAGCGCCGGGCACCCGCGCCTGCGGCATCTCGCCAAAGATCGACTTGTGGCTCGGGGGCGGCCAGGACTCCAACAAAGGCCCCTCAAGTTCCACCCATTGGATTGCCAGTCCGGGCCCCTTGTATTTGTCCGCACCTACCTTCTCCACATCGGGCGGCAGCGCGGGCAGCCCGTCCGCGACAATGCGAAGGCGGTTCCGGGGCTCAAGTTGTTCGGTGAACTCGAGGACCGTCGGCTTGTCCGCCGGAAACGAAAAGTAGTCGATGAGGCGCTCCTCGGTAACCTCTTTGAACGTGCCGGCGTTGACGTGAAAGCCGACAGGTTTGCCATCGCTTTGATAGCCGTAGCCCGAGATACGAATGCGGTACTTGCCTCGAAAGTGGGTCAGCATGTTCCACATCGTGACGCGAATGTTTGCGGACTCCCAGACCGCAAAGATGGCCACTCCGTCGTCAACGTGACGATAGACGCTCCCTGTCTTCGCAACGGATTTTTCTTCCCGGAGATCGAACCTCTTCTTCTGGATCCAGGGCTTCCCCTTGTTGGCAATGGCCGCGTCGAGCACGCGGTCGGCGGCCGCCAGATAGTTACGAAGGAGGAACGAAGAGGTGTGCAAAGCCTCCGCATTGTTGTCGAATCCGTTGGTCGAAAGATCCGGGGGCAGCAGGTCACTCAAGTCGACATCGACATGCAACAAATCCCGCACTGTGTTGGTATACTCCGCCCGGTTCAATCGTCGTAGAACCACGCGACCTTCGGCAGCTCGGTGTGCGCGCTCAGCAGCTTCCGCATGCTCGCGAATCCACTTGATCACAGCCTTGGCTTGCTGCGCCGGAGGGCGGGTTTCCTTCTTCGGCGGCATCTCGCCCGCCTCGATCTGAGCCATCACCTCCAGCCACATCTCCCGGTTTGGCCGGTTGGCAAAGTCATCCGTCAAATTCTCGATTTGGAAATCTCCCTTGTGCTTGGTTCCGCCGTGGCACTTCTGACAGTGCTCTTCGAAGAGTGGCTGAATCGCCTTCAAACTCGATCCGATTGACGGCTTGTCAATCTGCGCGTTCACTTCAATTGAAACGATGACGTTAACCCACAGCAGCACGCTGATGAAGCTGACTACAGAATTTCTTGAGCGCATAGACCTTGAGCTGTCTCTTATACACATCTCCGAGCCCACGAGACCGAGGCTGATCTCG
>CAJXVQ010000202.1 GCA_913060685.1 uncultured Verrucomicrobiales bacterium | reverse complement strand
GATCTACACAGAGTAGATCGTCGGCAGCGTCAGATGTGTATAAGAGACAGTTACGTGTGCTCGGACTTTGCTGACCCCAAACTCCGCACCGTCCTCATGCGCGATCTTTTCGGTGGTGAATTGAGACTTTTCCGTGATCACCGGGTCTTCTCCAACTCACCCGGATTCGCCGCCGAAATCACCCTGAAGGAAAAGAACTCTGCGATCACCGTAAAGCGCGAAGGAATGACCAAGGAGGATGATTGGAAGATCACCAAACCCTTCGAGCTGGCCAGCAGCCCGGCCGCTCTCAACAAACTTCTCGGAGGGCTCGCTGCCATGCAGGCCAATGCGGTTCTGGATGAATCGTTACTCGCTCTTCCCCCACCCCTTCCCGAGAATATCGATCACACCATCAGCGTTTGCTATTTCCTGCCCGATGGCTCCATCAGCACTCCGGTCACCGCGATTTTCTATCCGCCTGAAAATGATCAAGCCACCAGCGTCCCCATCGTGGTCACGACAGAACCCGGAAAGAACCGATCAGCCATTCTTATGGTTCCCCATGGCCCCGGATCAATCCTCGCCAGTATTCCCCGGGACGTGAACTCGCTTCGAAGCCGCACCATGACTTCGCTTCAGGTTCGCCAGATTGAAGGCGTCACCCTCAGCGACTTCACGGGCCGCGAGGTCGCACTCACGTTGGAAAAAGATCCCCACGAGCGGGCGCGTCGGTGGTATGCCCAAGTCACCCGGGATGATGACTCCGAACGACGCTCCGAGCTCTACAATGGTGCTGCCAATATTTATCAGGTGAAGGAGCTCTTCGAGGCCCTCTTTCGAGATGAGGTCAAGAGCTTTACCAATGACGCCTCAACCGACCCTGCTGAATATGGCCTCAATCACCCCATCCGGCGGGTCACCCTGAAGCTAAGAGACGACAAAACAGCTCTCTTTGTTATTGGTGAAAAACTGCGACCTCAATACTTCTCGCGGCGCGCCGACAATGGCCGTCCACTTGAGATTTCCGAAGAAGCTTACGAGGCTGCCTTGGAGGGCAAACCCCACCGTGAACTGGAAATTGTCGCCCAACCGGGCAATTTGCTAACAAATCCTCCCACCGGACTAGAGCTCCTTGGGCTCGATCAGCCAAAAACAGCAAAGGTCAATGGGGTCACTCTTCATCTTGGCAAGATCAATTCGAGGCACTTCTATGCCAACCGGCTCGACGAGAATGGAAATCATACTCCACACGTCGTCGAGATTGGGCCACAGAATGTCGGTCGCATGCCCTTGGAAGCCTACCATTGGCGGGGAATTCGACTCTGGAATATTAATCGCTACGAGATCAATGGACTGATTATCAAACGCCAGAACGAAGAACCTCTCGAACTCAACTACGATTTCTTTGCCCCCACGCAATGGTCCGCCAGCCGGGCGGGGAAAGACGTCACCGCTTTACTCAACACGAACAAGGCTGAAAAACTCCTCAAGAAACTCACTGACATCGAAGTCAAAAAATGGATTGGACCCGTTGCGGAAGGCGCGGCAGAAAGGCTCACGGACCCCGGCCTGACGATCTCGGTCCTCATTGAAGAAGTTGACGATGAAGGCCGCTCCAAGGGCAAAGTAATGCGGCAACTTAAACTCTCAGAGGTTGTCGAAGGACAGATCAACCGTCTCTGCTTTGGTAAGTCCGACACCAGCCCCAGCTACTTCCTCCTCGACGCTGCGACTTACCAACGGCTGATTGTCAAACTGCTCGAAGAGTAATCAAGCCTCTGGTCGGATCTTATCCATCCAGCCGATTCCGAATCACCATCGACTCCCTCCCGCTTGCGAGAAGTCGTTCCTGTCTTGCCCGGGGAATCTCTTCAATGGGACACGGCCCGTAGCCCAGTTGACCGATGAAAAATTCCACCGCTCGCGTGCTTAATGCGAACACCCAGGGAATCCCAAGCTCTCGCGCTCTCCTCTCCGCGGCTTTCACCAACAAGCGTCCATAGCCCTGCCCTCCGTGACTTTGCTTCACATAGAGACAGGCAATTTCGGCACAATTCGGGTCGGCAAAAGCATGCAGCGCAACACAACCCACGACGTTGCCATCGATCGTCATCACGAGAAAATCCTGCAGAAAGGCTTCAATCTCCTCATAGGACCGCGGCACCAAGTGCGCATCTCGCATTGAGCGTCCCACCATCGCCAGAAGTTCGGAAATATCATCGGCCGCAATCGCTCTGATCGACAAATAATCGTCGGCATAAACCATCACCCCAACACCCTCGTTGGAAAAGAGTTCATCCATCAAAACACCCTGGTGATTTTCATCAAGAAGATGCACACGCGGAATCCCGCTATCGCAAACCTCAGCGGCCCGATGCAAGAGATCGGCCCCTTCCCCACTCCACTTGAGGGCATCTTCTCTCGAAATGGCATTCCCTCCGGCAACCTGTTCAGGAAGGAGTAAAATCAGTTTAAAAGCACCCAGTCCCGCCGCAAAACAAACCATCTTTTCACCAAGGAAATCCAAACCCGGTTGCTCAATCAGAGCCAACTGGCCACGATTCAAGATTGCCTCAACCTTCTCCGGATCAAAGTCACAAGACTGCCATTTCAACTCCCCATCGATCAAGAGATGATCAATTTGCGCATCACTGCTCCCCGTGGAAACCAGTACCAGTTTCACCCCCACTTGCTGCAAGGCAATCAAATCCAACAATGCTTCAGCCAAGGCCAGCTCCGGTATCCGGGCAGCATTGAGAATCAATACGAAAACCTTTCCCCGGAAGGAAGGCACGTATTGGAGAACTCCGCGAACATCACTCTGCACGGCGGCATGTTAGAAAACGACCCCCGGAATGGCAAGACACCGGCACCCCCAACCGTCAACTTCTCACCTCGCCAGCCTCGTTTTTCCTTTGCCTGACTCCTACTTTGCCTAATCCTCGGCCCGTCATGGCCAAGCCCAAATCCGCAATCACGCCCACACGCTCGGAAAATTTTCCCGAGTGGTATCAACAAGTCGTCCGCGCGGCCGACCTTGCTGAAAATTCCGAAACCCGGGGATGTATGGTCATCAAGCCGTGGGGCTTCGCAATTTGGGAAGCCATCCAACGTGATCTCGATGGGCGCCTGAAAGCGACCGGTCACCAAAACGCCTACTTTCCTCTTCTCATCCCCCTGTCCTATCTCGAAAAAGAAGCCGAACATGCCGAAGGATTCGCCACCGAGTGCGCCGTCGTGACCCATCACCGGCTCGAGGTCGAGAAAGATGCCGTTACCGGAAAAACCAAAATGGTTCCCCGTGGCAAACTGACCGAACCCTACGTCATTCGTCCGACCTCTGAGACCATCATCGGAGCGGCTTTCTCGCGCTGGACCGAATCCTACCGCGACCTTCCGCTTCTCATTAACCAGTGGGCCAACGTGATGCGCTGGGAAATGCGCCCCCGCCTTTTCCTCCGGACTGCCGAGTTCCTTTGGCAGGAAGGCCACACCGCTCACGAGACCAAAGAGGAAGCTCTCGAGGAAACGCACATGATCCATCAGCTCTATGCCGATGCCATCCGCGACCTCCTCGCGATCCCCGTCATCATGGGAGAGAAAACCGAAGCCGAGCGTTTCCCCGGCGCCGAATCGACCCTCACTGTCGAAGCCATGGTTCAGGATAAGAAGGCCATCCAGGCTGGAACCTCGCACTACCTCGGCCAAAATTTTGCCAAAGCTCAAAACATCACCTTCGTCGATCGTGAGAACAAAGAGCAACACGTTCACACCACTTCATGGGGAGTCTCAACCCGTCTCGTCGGCACCCTCATCATGGCTCATTCCGATGATGACGGCCTCGTCCTTCCTCCACGCGTCGCTCCCCAACAAATCGTCATCGTCCCGGTCACCCCCAAGGAGGAATCCAAGGAAGCGATCATCGACGCCTGCCAAGCCCTCGCGACGCGCCTCCGCGAACAGTCCTATAGCAGGGAGCCTCTTCGCGTTTCAGTCGACACCCGGGACCTTGGTGGTGGCGTGAAAAAGTGGGAGTGGGTTAAAAAAGGGGTCCCCCTCCGCGTCGAAATCGGACCGCGTGACCTTCAGGAGCGCAAGATCTGCCTCCAGCGCCGCGATCAGGCCGCAAACGAGAAAACCTTTATGGAGAAAGAAGAATTTCTGCGCGATGTCGTCGATATTCTTGATGAAGTCCATCAATCACTCCTCGAGCGCGCCCGCACCTTCCGCGATGAAAATATCGTGGAGTGCTCCGACCTCTCGGCCTTTGAAAAACACTGGGATGACTCCAACGAAAATCCGGGCTGGCTCATCACACCCTGGGCAGGTTCCCGCGAGGAAGAGGAAGAGATTTCCAAGCGCCTCAAAATCACCATTCGTTGCATCCCCATCGAGAAGCAAGACGAACCGGAAGCCAAGTGCTTCATGACCGGCCAGCCCACAAAGGCACGAGCCATCTGGGGACGGAGTTATTAGCTCTTTGATCAATCAATCAAGGCAGGACTCTTGCACGAGGGTCCGGCCTTTTTTGGTTTCAACGGACCCGAAGCCTCCTGAGACTCTGCGTGAGCCCCTCTTGCTCCGCTGCGCATCTCCCGCCACAAGACATGCGCAGACATTCGCAACTCGTGCGAAGCTGCTTTCTTGATTCCGGATAGTCTCCGGTTCATGAACTCTCGCCCACCGGTCGATAAAGCCTTCAGTGCCTGGCTTGTCACACGCAGTCTTCGAAGCACCGTTGGTGAGACGACTGACCGGGCACTCTTTAGCATCGCCATCGAATCGCCTTGCTTGGTTTGCCAACCACGTGTCGCCCATGCACTTGCGCTCTACCTAAACGAATTCGATGACAACGAGGCCAATTGGCTTCCCGTCACCGATCACCGCCTCGAGCAACTTCAAGCCCACAAGGAACTCCGTGAGATGCTTCGGCACGAGACCCCGAGTGATCCGAACTCAGCGATCAATTATCTCTCCAGTCAAGGCAGCGTCATTCTGGAACTTCCCAAGTGCCATGCACAAACGGCACAAAATCCCGACGTCTTCCAGGTCAGCATGAGCTGTAAGGAACCATGTGAAGGTAATCATCACCTCTGGATCAATGCCAAGCGTGTCCCCGAGGAGACCCTCGTGCTCATGATTGCCAATGCCTTCTTCGACTGGGCCTGCAACGGAGGAGATCGCCAACCGCCCCGGAACTCCTCTCAAAAGAAATCATGAACGCCATCGCCATTACGCTCCTGGTCTCCATGACCTTGGCGGGAATCTTCATTGTCTGCTTTGCGACCGAAGCCTTCCGCCGCCGCAAATCATCTCCCGAACGCGACTCACTTCTCCCACTTCAAGACGACTCCAATAGCTCAACCAAATGACCATCACATACGACGATAAAACACCTCGCCAGTTCATGATCGCCTCCATCGTTTGGGGCCTCGTGGGAATGCTTGTAGGCGTAATTGCCGCCTCCCAACTCAGTTGGTGGCAGGCCAACGGCCAATTCATCGAAACGATCACCTTCGGGGCAATCAAAACCGAAGGCCTCTCATGGTTGACCTACGGTCGCCTTCGCCCGCTTCATACCAACGCGGTCATTTTTGCCTTCGTCGGAAACATGGCTTTCTCAGGGATTTACTATTCCACCCAGCGACTCTGCAAATGTCGTACAGCCTCGGACAGACTCTCCAAGATTCATTTCTGGGGATGGCAGGCCATCATCGTCGGTGCCGTCGTCACCTTTCCTCTGGGACTCACCCAGTCGAAGGAATACGCCGAACTCATCTGGCCTCTTGATATTGCCGTCGCCCTGATCTGGGTCATCTTTGCGATCAACTTCTTCTGGACTCTCGCCAAGCGAAACGAGCCCAGTCTCTACGTCGCCCTCTGGTTCTACATCGCCACCATTATCACCGTGGCGATGCTCTACATCGTTAATAACCTCCAAATCCCAACTTCCCTCACCCACTCCTATCCTATCTTCGGAGGACTCCAGGATGCCTTGGTGCAATGGTGGTATGGACACAATGCAGTCGCCTTCTTTTTGACCACACCAATTTTGGGCATCATGTATTACTTTCTGCCCAAGGCTGCCAATCGGCCGGTCTACTCATACCGACTTTCCATCATTCACTTCTGGGCACTCGTCTTCATCTACATCTGGGCTGGTCCACACCACCTCCTGAACACCGCCCTCCCCCAATGGTTGCAAACTCTCGGCATGCTCTTTTCCCTCATGCTTTGGGCACCTTCATGGGGCGGCATGCTCAATGGTCTCCTTACCCTCCGCGGTGGTTGGTCCCAACTCCGCACCGACCCGGTCATTAAATTCTTCGCGGCTGGGATCACTTTCTACGGCATGGCCACCTTTGAAGGACCCCTTCTCGCCATCCGGGCTGTCAACGAGCTCTCCCACTATACCGACTGGGGCATCGGCCACGTGCACTCCGGTGCCCTCGGCTGGAACGGTCTCATGGCCGCCGGCATGTTCTACTGGCTGGCGCCTCGATTCTGGAAAACCGAACTCTGGTCCAAGAGCCTCGCCAACCTCCACTTCTGGATCGCACTCGTAGGCATCCTCCTCTACGTCGCTGCAATGTGGACTGCCGGAATCACCCAAGGCCTCATGCTTAGCCAAATGAACGAGCAAGGCACCGGACTCAAATATGAGTTCATCGATACCCTTCTTGCCATCCGTTGGCCCTACTATTTCCGAACCTTCGGAGGATCTCTCTACCTCATTGGATTTGCCCTTTGCGCTTTCAATATCTGGAAGACCGCGAAATCAGGTTCACCCGTGAATGGCACCGCCGAGGTCACCCCGCTTGAGCGCGAGAAAAAGGACTTCCTTGGCCTCAAAGCCATCTTCGCCCACAAGAGTGTCCAACACATCTTCTGCGTCATCTTCTTTACCATCCTCTGGATCTTTGCTCCACGAGGTGGCGACTATGCCGCACTCGCTTTGGTGATCGTCTTCTCGGTCCTCGCCGTTCGCGCTTTCCGCAGAGATGTGCAGAGCTGGGCCGACTTCCACGACCGTCTCCTCGAGAACTACATTCCACTCACGGTCCTCGCCTTCATCGCTGTCGCCATCGGTGGAGCCGTGCAAATCATCCCCACGCTCATCGTGGATCGTGCTAAGAACATCGAAGGTCGACTCCAGGAGATTTACACCCCGCTCGAACTCGCGGGGCGCGACATTTACGTGGCCGAAGGATGCTACGGTTGTCACTCGCAGATGATTCGGACGTTAAAGCCTGATGTCATGCGCTACGGACGGATTGGAGTGAATGATGACTATTCCCACCTGGGAGAATCCATCTACGACTTCCCTCACCAATGGGGATCGAAGAGAACCGGACCTGACCTGGCCCGCGAAGGCGGACCAGCCACCGATGACGCCATGCTTCTCCGCAGTGGTAAGCGTGACAACCTCTGGCACTTCAACCACTTCCTCAATCCACGTCAGTTATCACCAGGATCCAACATGCCCCCGTATCCTTGGTTCTTTGAAGACAAAACCGACTTCAAATCACTCCCTGGTCGCATCGCAGTACAACGCCGTCTTGGCGTGCCCTTCCCGGCCATGACCAAAGATGAAATTGAGCAAAACGCCCGAGAACAGGCTCTCGCAATCGCCGCAACGCTGCCAGATGCCTACATCCCCGGCAAAGAAGACCTCACCGGTGACAAACTCCGTAACTACCTCGCCGAGCGTAAGATCATTGCCATGATCGCCTACATGCAAAAACTGGGAGCCTATACGAAACAGGAACTCGGCAAAGAAAAGCCGGATACTTTTGACCCGGATCAACAGCGTCACTTCCGTCATGAGAAGAACGACCCCAAAACCACAGGCCAATAAACACCCGACCCAACTCATCAGATGTTTAAAAGAATACTCCACGACGATTGGACCACCATCGTTCCCATCATCGCATTCGTAATCACCTTCACCTTCTTTGTCGTGATGGTCGTGCGGGCCGTGAAGATGAAAAAAGCCGAACAAGACCATCTCTCATCCCTCCCGCTTGAGGATGAGAAAACTCGCAAATAAACGATCAGTCCACCTCATTCCATGAATCAAGAAAAAGAACAGCAAGAACACCGCCGCGCGGACTTTGCGAGTAAAAAAGGAGAAGTCGTTCTCCGGAAACACGAATACGACGGCATTCAAGAGTTTGATCAGAAACTTCCAAACTGGTGGCTCCTCACCTTCTATGGTGCCATTGTTTTCTATCTCATTTATTGGTTTGTCTACTATCAGGCAGGGCTCATTAAAACGGACCAACAAGCAGTGACCGAAATCATGGCGGAAATCCAAGAGAAGCGGGCTGATGCTCTTGAGAAAACCCTCGATTCACTCAGTGACAAGATTCTGGTGCACGAATGGGCCACCGATGCTTCCATCGTGGCGGAGGGGGAAGCCCTCTACATGAAACAGTGCTTTGCTTGTCACGGCCCTAACCTCGATGCTCCAAACAAACTGGGCCTCTCGCTGGTCGATGGAGAATGGAAGTATGGCGACAAACCGAAGGAAATCTTCAAATTAATCAACGAAGGTTCTCCCGCAGACAGTAAGGGCATGGCTCCCACCGGTGCTAAGATGGTTCCTTGGGGAGGCACCTACAGTCCCAAGCAAATCGCCCAACTTGTGGCATTTATCATCTCAAAGAACCCAAAAGATTTTGCGAAATTCTAGCCAAATTTCATAATAACATCTTGCTTCAAAAGCAGCCATCAGGCTGCTTTTTCTTTTAGAATCGCCCATCGAGCAATTCATGCAAACTAAACAATAATCAGTGCGTATTCCCGAGCTTCATTCTATGTTTACCTACATGCGCTCAAGAGAGTAAAAGATCCAAAAAAATCTAGAGATGAAAACACAATGCGCACTCGCCGCTACTTTAGCAATGACCGGAGGTGCCTTGGCGCAAGATGCCTTCGCCAACGCCATTCGCCCCATCACAGCCCCAACGGTCGCAGATCTGGCCCTGCCACGCACCCAGCTTCACGCTATTTACATGAGGCAGTCGATGCCCTCTAGAGTCAGCGTGACCGGAGGGAATGTCCCGCTGGGTGGTGACTTTGATGTCTACGCACTTCAATTTGAAATCGCTCTCAATGAGCGCACTTCAATTGTAGCAACCAAAGACGGCTACATTGATTTCAATCCAGATAATACCCTGACATCCCAGGAGGGCTTTGCTAATCTGGGGTTGGGTATCAAACACGCATTGATCTACGATCCGGCCAACGAAACGGTGGTCTCGGGAATCGCAACTGTTGAGATTCCCACCGGGGAGTCGGAAGTCTGGCAAGGCGAAGGAGATGGCGCGATGAACTTGAACCTCGCAGCTCTCAAACTCTGCGATCGCATTCAATACGCCGGGAATATGGGACTCCACATCCCCTTCAGCGATAGCCAGGCTCTCACCGGATCGGTGAATCTGCATGCCAGCTACGAGGTGACTCCTTGGTTCATTCCTTTGATTGAGATCAACTGGTTCCACATTTTCGACGCCGGTGATGGGAGCCTGTCCTTCACCGATCAACTCGGAAACACCCTTCCCTCAATTGCAGAGTTCGAAGGAGGTGATTTGATCAATCTGGGAGCTGCCAATGCCGGGGAAAACCGTGATGCAGTCACTCTTGGAGTCGGGTTCCGATCAAGACTCAGCGACAACGCCACCCTCGGTTTTGCCTACGAGTTACCGCTCACTGAAGAGGAAGACGGCTTGATGGACGATCGCCTGACAGTTGACCTTGTCTGGAAGTTTTAGACTCCGATAGCTTCATTGGTTTCACGGGAGCCCTGGTTTAAAAACCGGGGCTCCTTCATTCCCGCAGCACCAATAGCCGGGCTTCCTGACTCAGGAGGGAATAGCGCACAGCCTTTGATAATTCATGCGGAGTCAAAATCGGAGGAGCGAGCGAGAGTTCTCACGTGCCTGATAAAAAACTCCCGAATCTCGACAGTGTCACCACCGTCAATGATGACGGCTCCCACTACGTCCTCCACCCTGCGGATGTCTCCGGTCGCTTTATGTTGGCCCGGCGTGTTTTCGCCATGCTGCTTTTAGTGGTCTACGTGGCTCTTCCCTGGATTACCATCAATGACGCACCCGCGGTCTTTCTCGATATCGTAAAGAGGCAGTTTCATTTCTTTGGAATCACCCTCTCGCCGCAGGATCTCTGGGTCCTCTTCTTTGCCATCACCGGCACCGGCTTCGCCCTCTTTTTTATCACCGCCCTGCTAGGTCGCCTTTGGTGTGGATGGGCTTGTCCCTACACCGTCTTTCTGGAGCATGTCTTCAGGAGGATCGAACGCATCATCGATGGCGATTCCACTGCCCGCAAGAAACTCGATAAGGCGCCCTGGCGATTCCCCAAAATCTGGCGGCGCATCCTGAAGCACGGGCTCTTCCTCTTCATGGCTGCGCTTCTCTCGCACGTCTTTCTTTCCTATTTCGTCTCGCTCGAACGCCTCTACGGATACGTTCATGATAACCCTCTCGACCACCTGGCATCCTTTGGAACCGTCGTTTTTCTCACCGCATCTTTCTATTTCTGCTTCGCCCACTTTCGCGAGCAATTCTGTATCATGGTCTGCCCATATGGTCGTCTTCAGTCGGCCATGACCGATGATGACACCATCATCATCGGATACGATGAAACCCGCGGAGAACCTCGCGGAAAAGCCCGTGATCCCGAAGCCGCCGATTGCTGTCTCTTATACACATCTGACGCTGCCGACGATCTACTCTGTGTAGA
>CAJXVQ010000201.1 GCA_913060685.1 uncultured Verrucomicrobiales bacterium | reverse complement strand
TCTACACAGAGTAGATCGTCGGCAGCGTCAGATGTGTATAAGAGACAGAATTAAACCTCTGCGCTTCTGCGTGAGTTACGGCACCTTCCTCAAAGATTGACAATCCTTGAGGTGAGTGCCAAGGTGTGTGGGTAAATTAACAAGAGATCACACCTTATGCATGTTTCACTCACGCCCAGACTTGAAGAATACGCGAAAGACAAGGTGTCCTCGGGGCTTTACAATAATGCGAGCGAGCTGGTTCGCGAGGCCTTACGTCTGATGATTCAGCGTGAGCAGGATTATGATCGGCTCAAATCTGCGGTGAGCAGGGGATTCGAGCAGATCGAAGGAGGTGAACTCACCAGGGTGAACACGGAAGAAGAGTTCCTCGCGATGGCGCGTGGCAGGCGCCGCGATTCATGAATCTTACCTTTTCCGGTGATGCCAAAGAGGATGTTCAAGAGATCGCCGATTATACCTTTGAAACATGGGGCGATGAACAGGAGCAGATTTATCTCTCCTCGCTCTATCGCAGGTTAAACGAAATTTCGGGGGACCCTGACCGCTGGAAGAAGCGGGACGATTTATTTGATGGCTGCCAAACGGCTTTGGCAGGTCGTCATGTTATTTTCTTCCGCATTCAAGACGGCGAGGTCTTTGTTTCGCGAATCCTCCATCAATCAATGGACGTTCACCGCCGGATTCTTCCCTAGTCGCTTGGAAGGGTGGCCCGGCACGCAACTTACGGAATGAACGAACAGGTTGAGGGGCTTGGATGAACGCCGAACGTCGAACTTCCAATTGTGAATGCTTGGTTGTCGCGTAAAAGGCTTCGCCTCACGCGATGGTGATTATGGCGCTGGATGAGAAGGAGAGGTCTCACGCAGAGGCGCGGAGCCGCAGAGAAGTGAATGTGCTTGGTTGAGGAAGGTCTCACGCAGAGCAGCGGAGCCGCAGAGCCGCAGAGCCGCAGAGCAGGGGGGCTGGATGGTGGCTGGACTCATGGCTTGGGGAATCTGTGCTGCCGCCTCCGGCGGAGTTCGAAGTTTCAAGAGTTCCGTTTAAAGTTCCCAGGTCCTCGCTCCAAAAAAACCTCTTCGGCTCCGCGCCTCTGCGCGAGATCTCCCCTCAACCAAGCCCACCCCAAACCTCCGTTGCTCCGCTGCTCTGCGTGAGACCATCCCTCAACCAAGTTCCATAACCCCACCTCAACCAAGCAGCCGCCTCCGGCGGAGTTCGAAGTGATCAGTTTGAAGCTCCATCCCCTCAACCAAGCCCCAAAAATCTCTGCGGCTCCGCGTCTCCGCGTGAGACCTCTTCCCACGACCGAGCGCCTCCCTCCCTTCACCACGAGATGTGAGATGTTCAGTGTTAAATGTTCATCTCCCCTCAGCCAAGTTCCGCAACCAAGCCCCAAAAATCTCTGCGGCTCCGCGCCTCTGCATGAGACATTTCCACAAGCCAAGTCTCCAAAATGCCCCGGTCCGGGGAACTCCGGTCTCCCCATGGCGGACCTCTTCGATATAGAAATAAAAGAGTTCAGCCTCTTTGCACCTGGGCGATCAACGATGAAAGGTCCGGCCTGCGGATGCCAATTTTTTTGGCCACGTGCTCCAGGCTCTTCATCTCGGCCCGGTCGATACGGCCATCGGCAAGACTGAAGCGAATGAGTGACTGCAGATTTTCCCGGGGGCTCATGCCGGAGAGTTCTTCCCGGGCCCGTTGGGTGAGTTCTGCGACGTGTTCCGGGCTCCAGCGATGGCGCTTGGTCCACTTGTTGAGCTGTTTTTGCTCGGGGGCGGTGATGGTGCCATCGCCTGCCATGAGCTGCCAGAGCTTGATGAATTCCAGTTCTTCGAGTTCGGTTTGGGAAGGCGAATGTCCAAGAGTTTCCGTCAGCTGTTCTTGCAGTCGTTGGCGCTTGCGGGTGGCATTTTTCCAAAGGAAGAAAAGACCCGCAGCGAGGACGAGGACGAAGAGAGCCAGGATCAGCGGCTGGCTGGTCAGGTAAGCCAGCACCAGGGTAATGAGACCCAGGAGAAATCCGATGAGCAGTCCAAGCCAGCCGGAGATGCGATTGATGAGCGGGCCGATCACGGGGATGAAAATGAGGAAGCGCGTCAAGCTGGAGAAGAAAATCCCGCCTCCAATCGTGGCGGCCAGGATGCCGACGAGGCGAACGATCATCTTCAAGCGCGCCAAATGGGCCTTGATCGAAGCCAGAGCGGTTTCACGCTCACCCGCCACGAGATGATGGAGGATCCCCTTGTCTTCGATAGTGCTGGAAATAAAGCCTGATTTCTTTTCGGCCTGATGGGCAATTGCGATGCCCTCGCCCCATTTCCCGAAGTAAGTCGCAGTCTTGGGAACCGGGAGACCCTGGTAGGACAGGCGTTCATCGCCGAGTCTCTCTCCACTTCCAGTTTCTCCGCCTTTGGCCAGGTAGAAATACTGTCCCCGCGCTGCCAGATTTCCGGTTGTTCCCTTTTCGGTGAGCTCGAGGCTCGTGGAGCGAATCTCTCTCTTCTTATCGACGAATTGGATCTTTTTGGGATCGATCGTGAGTTCGGCGACTTGATAGGAGCCTGGACGGATGGTGCCGGAGGTGAGGCGCTTGCTGAGATCTTTATTTCGGTCGTTGCTTTCGAGGTGGGACATCCACTCCTTGCTCCAGGTGACGCCATCATCATCTTCGTCACGATTCCAAGCGTAGATTTCAGCGGAGCGGCTCACCTCAAGAAAGCCCTGAAAAGACTGCACATAGTGCCCTTTCAGGGTGAGGTCCTGATTCATCTTCCCCGTGTGGGAAAACAAGCGGTCGGCAGCGAGGTCGTCGACGGCCTCGGCTGGTTCGGTCGCCTCTGCCGCCTTGTAGTAATCAAAGCGATGCTCATTCTTCCAAAGCGCCCCAATCGAGCCTCCGAGCAAAATCAGCCCAAAGATGAGTGGATTCCCTTTTTTCTTAGTCTCCGCCATTCTTTAAGGAAAACTATCTCAAAGTCGGAAGGACGAGTAGGATAAATGCTCAGCTGCTCCGCGTGAGATCCCCCTCAAGCAAGTTCCGCAACCCAGCCCAACAAACCTCTGCGCCTCCGCGCCTCTGCTCGAGACCTTCCCCGCAACCCAAGCTTCCAAAATGCTCCGATCCTATCGGGGTGGTTCATGAAAGATTTTCGAAAGTGCGAACCCGGTCCGGGGAAGTGGAGAGGATGATCAGTTTTTGGCCGGCGCGGGTGAAGGCCATGTAGAGCAGGCTGGTTTGCGAAGCGTGGAGTTCGTTCCGTTCTTCGGGGGAGAGTTGGGGGTCGAGTTCGCGGTCGAGGATGCTGTCGATTCCGAGAAGGAAGACGATGGGTGCTTCGAGGCCGGTTGCGGCATTCAGGGTGGAGGTTTGGCAGAAGGCGTTTGTCGGCAGGAGACCGTCTTTGGCATTGTGGACGAGGTCACGGTCTCCGAGCCGGGTGGCAAGGGTGGCCTCAAAAGCGGAGAGCCGGGCAGAGTCGGCATGGAGGACGAAGAGGTGGCCGGCGGGGAGTCCGCCCTCCCGGAGTTTGGCAATTTCGTTGGCGGCGCGGAGGTGGATATCCTGCAGCGTGGGGCAGGAGATGATTTCAGGAGGGCTTCCGGTTTTGGGGGTTTTCCGGAGTTGTTCCCCGGTGGGCAGGTTGAAGCTTTCGGGATTGATTTCCGGGTTTTCACGACGACGGGAGTCGAAGAAGCGGGCGGCGAAGTTCAGGATGCTGCGGGTGTTGCGGTAGGGTCGGTGAAGACGGGTGGTGCGTCCCCGCACCTCGATGCCGCTGGCGAGCCATGACTGTCGGCGTTTTAAAAACCCCTGGGTGGGGTCGGCCGCGAGGAACAATTGCCCTTTTGGTTTGAGCGCTTTTCGGACGACATCGAACCAACCTTTGGCGAAGAATTGAGCCTCATCGATGAGGATGGCATCGTAGGGTTCGAGGATGATTTTTCCCTTGGTGACCGCTTGATGAAATCGCATCGCGACTCCGTGCCAATCGACGAGTTGATGGGATTCAAGATGCTCCTGATAGCGACGGAAGACCGTCCAAATGGCTTCTCGTTGTGGCTGTTGAAGTGGCTTCCCCCAACCCGAGCGATCGGCCTCGAGGTAGGATGATTGTTTGGTGAAACTGTGGTCCTTGATTCGTCCGATTTCATCCGCGAGGAAGGAGACCTTGAACGGGTGGGGTTGCAGTTGGGCGAGGATGCGGTGGATCTCATGTTCGCCAATCGTGCGCTCGGGCCAGGAACCGAGGTGTTGGTGACTCCACTGAAAAAAGGTGAGGCACTGGATGTGATGATCGTGGGGGGTGAGTTGTTGGAGGCGACGTTTCAGTTCGTTGAGGATCGGTTTGTTGTGGGTGAGAAGGAGAATTTTTTGAGGAGGAGTGAGCCGGGAAAGCAAGGCGGTGCGATAGAGCAAAATGAGGGATTTTCCGCTCCCCGCAACGCCGGTCACCAGCCTCGTTTGCGAGGTGGAGGCGGTTTCGGATGGTTCGTTTTCGAGGGGGAGGAAGAGTTGGTTCTTAACGCACCATTCCTGGTCAAGATCGAGGAGGACGGGGGTGAGGGTGGGCTTTGTTTTTCGGTCGATGATTCGAGTGGACACGAACGACTCCGGGAGCGTGATGGCGGGGTCGAAAACGGAACGGATTTCTTCGGCCTGGGTTTCATTGAGAGTCGAGGTCGCGAGCGCGGTCAGGTAAGGGGGGAGCCGCTCGCTGCCCAGTTGATCGAGGCCAAGGAAGGAGACCTCGCTGTCCTTGCTCCGTTGCAGGGAGATGGTGTCGATCGTGTTTTGAGAGACATTGGGAAAGAGGAGGAGGCGTCGGAGAGGGAATTCCAGGGAGAGTTTTTGAGAAAAGGAAAGAAGGGAGGCCTTCTCTGCCGAGCCGAGATTCTCGAGGCTGACGATGGGTTCCGTCGTAAAAAGGGAACCCTGGAGGGTTGCTTCCGCGAGTTCCTGGCTTGTCGCGGCGATCTTGATGATGAAGCCGTAGCGCTCCTGCCAGAAGACGAGGAAGTCCGGGTGGTCTTGATCCGGCGTGTCTCGTACTTCAGTGAGAGAGTGATGGACGGAAAAGTCATCGGGGAGCTTCTTGAGTTTCCGGAAAGCCCGGGCCACCTCGGGGGAAACCCGGGCGGAAAGGCGGTTGGGGAAGAGGCGGGCCATCAGGAGCAGGGAAGATGGGTGGCGGCCTTGAGAAGAGAGAGAAAGAGGGCCGCTTCTTCGGAGGATTTTGCGAGGTCTTTGGCGAAGGCCAGGATTTCCGGAGAGTGGAGGAGGATGACCTTGGTGCGTGCCCGGGTGACCGCGACATTGAGCCGGGCTGCCTGGAAGAGAAAGGGCGCGATCTTGGCGAGGAAAGTGGTGTGGGAGGTGGTGAAGGAAAAGAGGATGACTTCACGCTCCTGGCCTTGAAAGCGCTCGACGGTGTCGACGGTGATTTGCTTCCAGGCCTCCGGAAAGCGAGCGGAAAAGCGGTCTCCCCGGAGAAGTTGCCGGATCAGGGAGGATTGCGCGCGGTAGGGGGCGACGACGCCAATCTCACCGGGCGGGAGGCCGGAGTCGAGGAGATCGAGGATGATTTGGACGACATGCTCGGCTTCGTTTTCGTTGCGGGATCTTGAGCCGGGAGCCGTGACTTCCAGTCGAAGAAGTGACGGGTCGGGGGAGAGGAGATCCGGATGGAGCCGGCCGGGTGATTTGAGCGCGAGCCGATGAGAGGGGTAAGCGGAGACCAGCCCGCCGGAATAGAAGTTTTGGGAAGGCCAGCGGGTGAGTGGTTCGTTGAGACGATAGGTGGTGCGCAGGGTGGAGGGCTGGCATTGCCGGACGAGACGGGCGAAGACCGAGGCCCGTGCGGGGTCATCGGCATGGGTCAGTGAGACCGGGGGGAGCTGCTTGTGATCGCCAAAGAAGAACCATTGGTCGCTCTTCATCATGGCCATGAGGGTGGCCGGGACGGTCAGTTGGCTGGTCTCATCGAAGACCGCGGAGTCAAAGTGGGCGGAGTCGAGGCGATTGGAATAAAGCGCAAATGGGGTGGCTCCGATGACATAGGGTCCGGGATGAAGGTCGAGTCCGCTCCCGGCGAGATCGGGATGAACCGGAACAGGGAGCGGGTCGTAGGAAATCGGCTTGGAGATTTTCACGACAGGGCATTGGTCGCCAAGGCGGTCATGGATTTTGCGCAGGGCATTGTGGATGGCTCGATGGGTGAAGCCGGTGATGAGAACCCGCTCGCCGCGCTTGACCAGCTCTTCGACGAGGCGGGCGAGAGCGTGGGTTTTACCAGTGCCGGGAGGGCCCTGAATGAGGTGAAAGGGGCTGGAGGCCAGCGCGACCGCGACGGCGTCAGACTGTGATTCGTTGAGGAAGGCTTCATCTTCCAGGAGGTCCATCGTCTCGTCAAAGACCTGCCCGTCGATGATGTTGTCCCGTTCTCCGAAGAGGACTGGAAAGACATTTTCCCGACCGTGGGCCTCCTGCCCGAGAGCCTCGATGGCGCGGAGGTAGAAATTGGAGAGATCGATGAGGTCTTCGTCGAGGGCCCAGCCGGTCGTTGCCTCGGGAGGGAGTCCGGCGATTTGTGAACAGAAAACCGTAAGGCCCTGCGCGGTCAGCCCCACGAAAGAAACGGCGAGGAATGTTCCTTCCGGATCATCAAGGCTCAGGCGCAGGGATTGCTCGGATTGGAAGATGGCAAAGTCCTCACGGGGAGGGACGAAGTGGATGAGATTTTTCGCGGGATCGAGGGCCGCGATGCGAAGGTGCCCGAGGGCCCGGCCCGAAGCGATGCGGTCGGGAAGGGTTTTTCCCCATTGCTTTTGCATCTTCCGGGATTGCAGGTCCCGTTCGGTGAGGACTTCCGCGGAGAGGGACTGGAGGGTTTCGAGCATGGGTCACCGGAGGGCTGGCGCTGCGGGGAGTCTATGAATGAAGGGATCCTTTGGCAATGGTGCGAACCGATCGTGCCCATCTCCAAAGGTTCCCAGGCGATTTTACTTCTAATGTAAGGGAGGCCTCACGCGGAGCAGCAGAGCAGGGGGGCGGTTTGGTTCATGGAAGGGGGAATTGGTGCTTCCGCCTCCGGCGGAGTTCGAAATCTCAAGTGTTCAGTTTCAAGCTCCATCCCCTCAACCAAGCTCCCATAAAAACTCTGCCGCTCCGCGTCTCCGCGTGAGACCTCTGCCCACGACCGAGCGCCTTCCTCCCTTCACAACTAGATGTGAGATGTTCAGTGTTAAATGTTCATCTCCCCTCAACCAAGCCCCTCAAAAAACCTCCGTTGCTCTGCTGCTCCGCGTGAGATCCTTTCAGCCCCGAGCCAAGTCCCAAAAATCTCTGCTGCTCCGCTGCTCTGCGTGAGACCTTTGCCGTAGAGGAGCTAAAAGCAATGCGGGCGATCAAACACGAAATTTCCACGGGCCCATCCGATCAGCGGGACTTATAATGAGGGGGCTGGTTTGTAGTCGATCAGGATGACTTTTTTGGCTAAGAGTTGGTAATGAACGAGAACGAAAAAGATGAAGTGGTTGAGCTTGCCAAGGTGATTGAAACGCGCGGTTCACAAGCGGCCTTGGACCGGATTATTCGCGGGCATGTTCTTTGGTCGATGGGCGCGGGGCTGATTCCGATTCCGCTTTTTGATATTGCGGCAGTGACCGCGATTCAGCTGGATGCGCTCAAGAAGCTGGCAGATGAAGAGGGCGTTGACTACAGCACCGATGGCGGCAAGCAGTTTGTGGCGGCGCTGACCGGAGGGACCTTTGCCCGCCTGGGGGCGAGTTTGTTGAAGGGAATTCCCGGAGTGGGAACCGTGATTGGCGGCTTGTCGATGTCGGCGATGTCAGCGGCTTCGACTTATGCCGTTTGCCAGGTGGCGATCAGTCATTTGCGGTCCGAGGGCAGCTACGGTTCGGTGGATTTGGACGATGCCAAACGTCTCTATGAAAAGGCTCTTGAGAAGGGGAAAGCCTTCGTGAAGACCTTGGAGAAGGAGATTGATCCCAAGGAGACCCAGAAGGTTTATGAGAATCTCGATAAGCTGAAATCCCTGCATGAAGAAGGCGTGCTGACGGATGCGGAATACGAGGAAAAGAAGAATCAATTGCTGGCGAAGCTGTGAGAAGGGCTGCCTCTCGGTTAACGAAAAATTGACTTATTTGTCTACAGAATCTATCTTCTCCAGCAATGAAGGCACCCAAGAAAGTTGACCGGGCTTCACGGGCCGCCGTGAAGCGTGCTTCTCGGGTGGCTGATGCTGCACGCTTGAAGGAAGGCGAGCGGCCCGAGGTTTTGCAGCGCGAAAACTCGATTTTCCCTGATGATTTTTTTGATGGAGCTCAGATTTCTAATCTGAAGCAAGCCGTCGGACGCTAAGAATGCCCGAGACTCGATTCAGCGATTACGTTTCCTTCCTGCAAGATCTTGAGGCCAGCGGAGTCGATCATTTTCTAGAGGGCGGGCAAGCGGTTAATTTTTGGGCAGAATATTTCAGCGCGATCGGAGCGGGAGAAGATCTTCTGCCCTTTCTACCATTCACCTCTAAAGATTGTGATATTTGGGCGAGTTACGCGGCTCTCCAGTATCTTGGGGCAAAGAAGAGCGGAGGCCGGCTCCGTACCGGAAGCTCTCCAGCTGATGGACAAGTGGGGATTTTCACTATGGACGGTAGTCCCCCTATGACCATTGATCTCCTGAGCAATGTTTACGGGATTCCGCAATCCAAGTCTAAGCAACTCAAGGAGCGCTCGCTGGTGATTCTGGGAATTCGAGTGATCGATCCAATCTTTCTCTTTCAAAGTAAATGCCACTGCCTCCTCGGACTTGATCAAGTTGGAAGGCAGGACGAAAAGCACCTCAGAATGCTCTGCTTCATCGTTCGGGAGCATCAAGAAGGTCTACTGAGTGAAACGATTGCGGATCGCCTTTCTCAAAGGGCTTTGATTAACGAGGTGAAACTCCTTCAAAAACTCCTGAAAACCAGCTGCGTTAGGAGAGCTCTCGAACACATTGGGGTGGATCCGAGGATCCTCATCCCTATTGATATGCTTCACATGTCAGGCCTCACGAAGGTCGCGCGCTTTGCAGCGTCGATCGATCGCCGCCCACAGTAGAGCCTTGATTTAGCTGGGAATTCCTACACCCAAAAAATCTCTGCGCCTCCGCGCGAGACCTTCCCGGAATCCAAGCTCCTAATGCAGGGGATGCCTCACGCGGAGCAGCGGAGCAGCAGAGGGGGAGGGGCCGGGCTGGCTTCATGAACAGGTCAGTCTGTCCATGCTTTGGACTGAGTTTCAGGTTCTCCCATGAAAATTTCAAATCCAGAACCCTCCGCTGCTCAGCTGCTCTGCGTGAGACCACCCCAGAACCCAAGCTCCCAATGCGTGAGATACCTCGTGTAGCCTGATCCAAGGTCATACCGTCAAACTTGGAGAAGGTGTCTCCGGTGCCAGGCGAGGGCTTTTTGGGAGGAGAGGTTCTTTTCGGGGGAGGGTTATTTTTTGGCCTTGGCGGGTAAGGAGGAGTTCTTCGAGTTCCCGATCTGGGAGGGAGGATTTGATCTTAGCCCCGAGGAGGAGGCGGTGGATTTTTAGCGCTTCCCTCGATTCGTTTCACTTCCTCATCGAAGTCGGAACGGTAGGCGAGGTCTTGGGGTTTTCGGAAGATTTCGTATGCTTCCTCGGCTTTGAGTTGGGCTTTGTGAGCGCTCACCTTGCCTTTATCGGTGAGGATGGGGTAGTTGGAAAGCTCCAGGAAGTTGTTTAGAAATCCTGACCAGTCATTCATGGTCATTACGATTCCTCGTTGGGCGCGGTTCGCGGCAAGGTCGAGATAGGCGGAGACGATTTGGTTGAGTTCGTCGATGTGGGCCTGAGTGAGGTAGTTCTTGGCGACTTTGATGTCGGATTTGAGAATCTTTCCTTCTGGTGCGTTTTTCCAAGTGGTGAGACCCATATTGATTTTCTTGGAATCGGCCGCGGAGTAGATGAGTTCGGCGGCGGTCTGTCCGGTGATGGCCCAGTGGAGTTTGTTTTGCACGGTGGCGAAGAAGTCCTGCGTGGTGGGTGCGTGAGAATCGTAGTCTGCTGAGAGGGCGTAGAGGTCGGTGATTTTTTGATAAAAGCGGCGCTCACTGGCCCGGATTTCGCGGATGCGTTCCAGAAGTTCGTCGAAGTAGTCTTTTCCGAAAACCTGACCGCCTTGCTTGAGCCGCTCGTCGTCCATGACGAAGCCCTTCACTAGAAATTCCTTGAGGATACCGGTGGCCCAGATGCGGAATTGGGTCGCTTGGTAACTGTTCACTCGATAGCCCACGGCGATGATGGCATCGAGATTGTAGTAAACGACCTGCCGTTTGACTTCCCGTGATCCTTCCATTCGAACTATTTCCATTTTGGAAACAGTTGCCTCTTCGAGGAGTTCTCCGGTCTCAAAGATGTTCTTGAGGTGCTTGTTGATCGCTGGAACGCCGACATCGAAAAGCCCGGAGAGTTGTTTTTGGGTGAGCCAGATCGTTTCTCCCGCCACCCGACATTCAATCGGGACCTTTCCGTCTTTCCCTGAATAGAGGAAGAAGGAGGTTGTTTCGCCGGGGAGATTGGGGCCGCTCATTACTTGAGAATACCCAAATGGAATTTGTTCAAAAGAACATATTTCATGCGACTCTGGCTCTTGTTTGTGGGGAAGGCCTCACGCAGAGCAGCAGAGCAGCAGAGCAGCAGAGCAGCAGAGCAGCAGAGCAGCAGAGCAGCAGAGCAGCAGAGC
>CAJXVQ010000200.1 GCA_913060685.1 uncultured Verrucomicrobiales bacterium | reverse complement strand
GAGATCAGCCTCGGTCTCGTGGGCTCGGAGATGTGTATAAGAGACAGGTGACACAGGAACGAGATTCGGCGATGCTTAAGCTCGATCAGGCGGCGAGTTATCTCAGTAAGGGGTTGCGCCTTGTCCGGCCCGGTGCCAGCGATCGGCAGCCCGGTGCGAACTCCGAATAGTGAGAAAGCCGGCGTCTTCTGTTCGGCGAACCACTTCAGGATTTCATGGGAGCCAGCGCACACGACCCAAACATCAGCCTCGGTCTTCTCCACGAAACGCGCAACACGACCGACTTTCATGCCGAGTTCTACCAGTGACTTATCGGTGTAAAAAGGAATGTGCCCCGCTTCTTCGAGTAGGTAGCGCATTTCGATCATGAAGTCCTCAGCTCGGCCCGATGAATCGTAAGGCATGATCG
Source organism: uncultured Verrucomicrobiales bacterium (assembly GCA_913060685.1). Lineage (GTDB taxonomy): Bacteria > Verrucomicrobiota > Verrucomicrobiia > Verrucomicrobiales > Akkermansiaceae > SW10. Next base: position 10,371 of record CAJXVQ010000200.1, on the reverse strand, counting down.
CCACCCGAAGCGCGGGTGGGGCATCGTCCTTTGGCAGCGTGATGCGGCGCCGGAGCCCGCGGCCTTGATTCGCCAGCAGCCCTTCGTCTTCGAGCTTTCGCAACGCAGCCTTCACCGTCTTGTGGTTGACTCCCAGCTCTGCCACCAGAGGATTCACCCCGGGCATCGTCCCACTCAAGCTCCCCCGCAGCAGCTCCATCCGCAAATGCCCGGCGACCTGTTCGGCCGCGGAAAGGGCGTTGAAGGGTTTCATCAGGTCATGATGGACCGAAAAGGGCTATGTGTCATCATACGAAAATATGCCAGATATGAATGGCGCATAGGTCCGCGCCATTCATGCAAGGGATACAAGGAGTGCTAGCCCGCAACAAGTGAGGCGATCAAATTCCAGTGGAGAGCGCTCTTGTTGACGTTGCCGGTTTCAGGGTAGCCCGCTCCGAAGGCGAGGTGGACCGATCCGGCCATCTTCTCGTCGTAAAGGATCTGACCGCTTGGTTGAGAGATCGCGCGGTTGGTGCCGAAGGCGACCTCGCCGATCCGGCGTGCGCCTTCATCCTGATCGAGCATGGAGATTAAGAAATCCTCGACCTCTTCGGCGGAGACGTCGGTGGCGCGACCATTTTCCATGACGATCCGGGCGTTCCGAACAGCGTGGCCTTGGTCGACACAGTGGTTGTCAAAAAACATGACGCCATCCGCGCCACCGTTCTCTGCCTTCAGATTCTGGCTGGAATAGACTTCACCTTCGGGAATATTCAGGGCTTTCTTGTGGCAACGGTCCAGCCTTTGGTGCTGATTTTTCCGTAGTAGGGGTAGTAATCCCAATCAATCGCCCCGCCAACCACGCGAGGATCGTTGGTCTTAGTCAGATGATCAAACAACTGCTCGCGGAGCCTCTTCTGATCTGCCTCCATCTTAACGGAACCCGCCAGGTTATTCAATTGATCGGGATCGGTTTTGAGATCGTAAAGTTCTTCAGCGGGTCGAATGCCAAAGGCTAATTCCGCCAACCGCGCGACGCCGTGTTTATTGCGATGCTCCATCATGAATGTTTTCGTGGGCGAAGAATCGATTTCTCCAAAAGGAATGGACCGGGCGCAGACCAAGGCATCGGGAGAGCCCGAGGGCCAACGCGTGGGCTCAAAGTTGTGAATGTAGAGGAATTCCTTTGTCCGAATTGAGCGACAAGGATACCCCTTGCCTCCTTTGCGACAACCATCGTGACGTTCCATCGCGACGTAGGCGGCGTCTCGATTTTGATCGGCATCTCCCTTGAGAATTTTCAACAGGCTACGTGCCGTCATCATTCCCGGCACCTTCAGACCGGCCGCTTCCAGGAATGTCGGAGCGAGATCACTGAGATTCATGAAAGCATTTACGTCTCGACCCGGATTCTGAATTCCCGAAGGCCAGCGGATCGCCAACGGCACCCGCGACCCCGTATCATAGAGACTGGCCTTGGCTCGCGGAAACGGCATGCCGTGATCACTCGTCACCACAACGATGGTATTATCCAACTGACCTGCGGCTTCGAGGGTGCTGATCGCCCGAGCGACCATCTGGTCGAAGTGTTCGATTTCCACGAAGTAATCGAGAATGTCATTTCTCACGATCTCGTTGTCAGGAAAAATCGCTGGCACCACTACTTTGGCAGGATCCTTGCCGGTCAGCTTTCCCGCACCGGCTTGATAAGACCGGTGCGGTTCGTGCGTCCCCAGCCAGAAGCAGAACGGTTGCTCCCGGGAAACCTGTTCAAGAAAATCTTCAAAATTCCCGGCGTAGTCCTTGTTGGACATCCCTTTAAACGGAGGCTTCAAGGTCCGGGTCGCGAACTCCCGACCGGCGGGATTCACAGTGCGCCCCCCTGGTTCGAGCCGGCCCGGGCTCCACCCTTTCCCGGTATATCCGACCGCGTATCCGGCCTCTTGGAGCAGTGCGGTGTAGGTGGAAAATTTAGCAGGCAAGGTGCTGTGAATGTTTCCGGCCTCTTCCAATCGCCAGATCGGCTGGCCCGTCAAAATGGCACTGCGAGAAGGACCGCAAGTGGGCGCATCACAAAAGGCATGAACAAACCGCAGTCCTTCCTTCGCGATTCGGTCAAAAGCGGGTGTCTTGATGACCGGGTCGCCGTTGGCGCCGGTATGCGCGTATGATTGATCATCGGAAATGCAGAAAAGAATGTTGGGCTGTTTAGCCCTTGCCGCTCCCACGCCGGCGAGAGCCAGGCAAGCGATGATGACGCTTCGTATAGACATGTTCATTGAATCATTTCGTTGTCATCATATTGGCTGAAACCTTCTTTCGCCAACTGCGGAGTTTCTGCCGCAATTCCGCCGCCTTCTCTGGTTTTTCGTCAGCGAGATCGTTTTGTTCGCCTGGATCGTCCTTCAAGTTGAACAACTGCACGGTGCCATTTTCGAAATAATCCAACAGCTTGTAATTTCCCAGGCGAATGGCTCCACCGGGACTTTGCATGCCATGGTTGCTGTAGTGGGGGAAGTGCCAGTAGATCGCTCCTCTTTCGAACGGCTCTGCCTTCAGCGCTGGAACAAAGCTAATCCCATCTACCGCTTGATCCGGCATCGCCGGCAGTCCGGCCATTTCGAGAATAGTCGGATAGAAATCCGTGCTGATCACCGGCTCTTCGCACACCGTTCCGCTCTGTCCTTTCCCCGGCCACTTCACGATAGTCGGCACCCGAATTCCACCTTCATAGAGCCAGCCTTTTGCTCCACGTAAGGGAAGATTGGAAGTGGCGAACGCGCGATCGAGTTGATCCTTGTTCACGATCCGCTGAGGATTTCCAAAATTCGCTCCCGACATACCGCCGTTATCCGAGGTGAACACAATGAGTGTGCTTTCGCTTAAGCCCAGTGCTTCCAGCTTCGCTACGACCCGGCCGAGACTCTCATCCATTGCTTCGACCATCGCTGCAAATTCGATGTTGTCTTGTTGCTGCTTCATCTTGACGGTGCGCTTCGCCAAAATTTCAAAGCCCGCGTGCGAAGGTTTCTTGATCAGTTGATCCAACTGCGCCCGGGTCAAAGGATTTGGATCATCGGGATTTCCTTCGAGAATAAATGCCGGTCCATCAGAGGCTTCCCGGGCAGTTCGCTTCTTACGGTATTTCGCCACCAGGTCCGGACGCCCTTGGATCGGATCGTGCACCGCAAAATGGGAAAGGTAGAGAAAGAATGGCTGGCTTTTGTTTTCCTCAACGAACTTCAGCGCTTCATCGGTGAGCCGGTCGGTCAGGTAGTCACCTTTCGAATCCGGGAGTCCATCAAACTTGAACGGGGCAAGGTAGCCCGCCTTGGGCCAGCCCTTGTTCCAGTTCCGGGGCACCATCACATCGAATCCCTGAGCCAACGGCCCCGCCGGATCTTCGCCCAAGTGCCACTTTCCAAAATGTCCTGTCGCGTAGCCATGCTGCTTCAGGGCTTCAGCCAGGGTGATTTCTTCCAGCGGGAGGTGTTGGGTTATCCCGGCCCCTTTCAGCTCCTGAAACTTGAAATCCTTGCGACCCGCGAGCCAGTCCGTGAGATGAAGACGAGCCGGATACTTGCCGGTCAGGATACTTGCCCGCGTCGGAGAACAGACGTGACAGGCGGCGTAGGCATTGGTGAAGCGGACACCCTCCGAAGCCAGTCGATCGATGTTCGGGGTTTCGTAGAAGTCACTTCCATAACATCCCACGTCCGACCAACCGAGATCATCGACCAAGAAGAAGACAACGTTGGTGGGTGATTCAGCGGCCTGAATTCGGGAATGGAATCCCGCAACCAGGATTAAAATTGTAATCGCGGCATAAAGCGGGGGCAGAGTGCTTTTCATCGAAAGATTCTCGATTTATAGATTTGCTAATTCCATCAGTCAATCTTGGGAAGGTCTCGGCTTGGGTTTTAGTCGCTCGATCTCTCAGATCGCTTGATCAGCTCTTTGAAATCGACTCGTCGAGGTTCAGGATGAGGGAGGCCACGGCGGCATAGGCTGCGAGTTCTGCCGGGTCGAGATCGGGGGCCGCTTTGAGGGTGCCGCCACCGGCGAGGTAGGCCTTGGCGCGGGGCAGGTCATTTTTAAACTCGCGTAAGCGGTCCTTGAATTCGGCGACGAGGATGGCCAGTTCAGAGGCGGTCGCTGCGCGGGAAGTCGAGAGCCGGAACGCATAGGCCAGTCTCGATTCGACGGACTTACCGCCCTCCTTCATCGCCCGCATGCCCAAGGCGCGCGCCGCTTCGACGAATTGCGGGTCGTTGAGTAAAACCAATGCTTGGAGCGGAGTGTTGGTGAGCTCGCGACGCGTGCGGCAGGAGTTGCGTCCGTCCGCCCCCAGGATTCGCATGTTGGCAGCGGGGATCTGGCGCTTCCAGTAGGTGTAGAGGCTGCGCCGGTAGAGGTCGTCTCCCGATCCCTGTTTAAATGAGGCATTGTAAGCGCCAATCGCGTTTACCCCGAATAGCGCCGCCGGCTGGTAGGGTTGCACGCCGGGGCCGCCGCGCTTTTTGACTAAGAGCCCGCTTACCGCGAGCACGTGGTCGCGAACCGATTCCGCTGCGAGGCGTTGGCGCGGGGCGTGCGAGAGCAGGCGGTTGTCGGGATCGATTTCGATGATTTGTTGCGATTGCGAGCTCGCCTGTCGGTAGCTGGCCGAGGTGACCATCTTGCGGATCAGCTGCTTCACGTCCCATCCCGATTCGACGAAGTCGACTGCGAGGGTGTCGAGCAACGCCTGGTGGCTCGGTCGATCTCCTTGCGTCCCGAAATCTTCCGAGGTCACCACGATGCCGGCCCCAAAGATCATCTGCCAGTAGCGGTTCACGGCGACGCGCGCGGTGAGCGGGTTCTTGGAATCGATCATCCAGCGCGCCAGGCCGAGACGATTCTTCGGCAGTTCGTCAGAGAATTCCATGATGCTCGTGGGAGCCGACGTCTCGACCGCCTCGCCCGGTTTGTCATACTCACCTCGCATCAGAATGTGATTCGGTCGCGCCTTGGGTTGGTCGGCCGCGATCATGGTGATTACGGCCTGCTTTTCGATGGCCGCCTTTTCCTTCTTCAACGCTTCCAGTTGCTTGCGCTGTGCGGCGAATCCGGGCCAAGTGCCGCGGAAGTGTGCCAGACGTTTGTTGCGATCCTTCGGCAGGGTCGCGCGGGTCGCGGCCGATTCGTCTCCGGTCAGTTGCAGCTCGAACGGGTCGCCCGAGACGATGAATTTCAACGTTTCACCGGCGGCGAGTTCAGCCGTTTTTTCAAGCGCGACGATCTGCGGCTCTTTCCCAATCTTCAGTTTTGCGGCCGCTTTGAGTTTGAGTTCGCGTGCCTTACCGTCCTTGCCGACGGCCTCAAGTCGAAGCGATTCGAGAAACGCTGGTCCGGCGCTAATCAGACGTAGCGAAGCGACCTTGCCAGCTGCGGGCGCCACTACCAATTCGTACTGGTTTTTCTCCGACTGCGGTTTCGGCGCATCGGGGTTGAGGGTGAATTCGCTCTTGAAGGGCGCGTTGCCGATCTTGCGGGTGGCGATGACTTTGCGATCCTGATCGAGGATGTTTACGGTGACATTGTTGAGTCGCTCGGGACAACAATCATTGCGGTTGTAGACCAAGATGTGGTCGATCGAATTGACCGCGCCGAGGTCGACCTCCCACCAAGGATCGGTCTCTTCGGTTGTGCAGGAACATGAGGCGAAGCTGCCATTGTTGGTGCCATCGATGGCCTTGCCTGCGGCGGAGCCGGAGCCGTAGTTACTCGACTGCTTCGCGGTCCCGGCGCGCGCGATGTTTTTACCTGCGGAGAAGATCTCGACTTCCGAGATCGTGATGAAGCCGCTGTGTCCTTTCGCCGCTTCGATCCGAACAAAACGACCGGCCACTTTTGACGGCTTTGATGGCGGGACCGGTTTGACATCGTTTTTTACTTGGGCGCTGTTGGAGACGATTCTCGGTGATTTCCAATCGATCGGTTTCCTCAGATCGGCGAGCCAGTTTTCGAAATCCTTGCTCAGCAGTGGGGGAGTCTCGCCCAAGGTTTTCTCTGCCGACTTGATCTCTTGATCAATTTTTGCAAGGCGCTGCTCTTGTTCAGGTGGCAGCATTTTCAACGTCGGCTCGGTTGATCCTTTGGTGTTGCCCTTGCCGACGAGGCTGTTGAAGAATCCGCTCATCTGGTAATATTCACGCTGCGTCATCGGATCGAATTTGTGATCATGACACTGTGAGCATTCCATGGTGAGTCCGAGGAAAGCGGTCGAGGTGGTGTTGACGCGATCGATGAGATACTTGACGCGGTAGTCCTCATCGATAAGGCCTCCTTCGTTGGAGGTTGGGTTGTTCCGCAGGAATCCGGTGGCGATTTTCTGCTCTTGGCTCGATTCTGGAAGGAGGTCGCCAGCCAGTTGCCACTTGATGAAGTCGCTGTATGGGAGGTTTTGATTGAAGGCGGAAACGACCCAGTCACGCCACGGGTAGATGCTGCGCGGGTGGTCTTCGAAGAGTCCGTCGGTATCGCCATAGCGCGCCACGTCCAACCACTCCAGGGTGAGTCGCTCGCCGAAGGCGGGAGAAGCGAGCAGTTGATCGACCACGTGCTCGACCGCGTCTTCAGATTTGTCCGCGAGGAAGGTGTCCAGTTGCGCGATGCTCGGAGGCAGGCCGGTCAGATCGAAATGGAGGCGTCGTAAGAGGCGCGCTTTGTCCGCAGGGGCTGAAGGCCTGAGGTTTTGCGCTTCCAGTTTGGCCAGAATGAAATAGTCGATTTCATTGCGCGACCAGGAGTTATCTTTTTCACGAGGGAGAGGCGCCTTCTGTGGAGGGATGAACGCCCAGTGCCGTTGCCACTCGGCTCCGTCTGAGATCCATTCTTCGATCAGGGCGATCTCTTTTTTCGATACCGTGATTTTCGATTCGGGCGGGGGCATCATCTCGTCCGGGTCGTGGCTCTTGAGGCGTTGGACAATCGCGCTCTCTTCAGGCTTGCCCGGGACGATCGCGAACACGCCGCTGTCTCCGAGTTGCGCTTTGGCAAACTCCTCCCGGTCGAGCCGCAGGTCTGCTTTTCGAGCCGCAGAGTCCGGTCCGTGGCAGGCGAAACAGCGGTCGGCCAGGATCGGACGAATGTCGTCGTTGAACGATGCCGCGTGGGTGCTCGGCGCGACGAACAAGAGGGAAAGTACGAGTAAGGTCGGATGTTTCATCATCATGCGAGGATAGGGTTGACCACCTTGCCGTGAACATCGGTGAGTCTGAAGCGGCGCCCCTGGTGCTTGTAGGTCAGTCGCTCGTGATCGATCCCCATCAGGTGCATGACGGTCGCTTGAAAATCGTGCACGTGAACCGGATTCTTCGTGACGTTGTATCCGAGTTCGTCGGTCTCGCCGTAGCTGAACCCCGGCCGAATGCCGCCGCCCGCCATCCAGTAAGTGAAGCATCTCGGGTGGTGATCTCGCCCGTTGGCGGCCTTGCCCGCTCCGCCCTGCGAGTAGGTCGTTCGACCAAATTCGCCACCCCATACCACCAGAGTGTCATCGAGCATACCGCGTTGCTTTAAGTCAGAGACGAGTGCGGCGCAGGCCTGGTCGGTGTCCTGGCACTGTTTCGGCAGGGCGCCGATCAGGCCGTTGTGCTGGTCCCAGCCGCGGTGGTAAAGTTGGACAAAACGCACTCCGCGTTCGGCCAGTCGGCGGGCGAGCAGGCAGTTCGCGGCGAACTTGCCCGGCATCTGGCATTCGGGGCCGTAGAGATCGAGAATCGATTTCGGTTCGTTGCTGATATCGGTCGCTTCGGGGACCGACATCTGCATGCGGAAGGACATTTCGTATTGCGCGATGCGTGTGGCGATCTCGGGATCGCCGAAGGTCTTCAGTTGCATTCGGTTGAGCTCCTCGATGCGTCCGATCATGCGCTTGCGGCCCTCGACGGTTTCGCCGGGTTGGCTGTTGAGATAGAGCACCGGAGTCTTGCCGCCGCGGAATTGCACCCCCTGGTGCACGCTCGGCAGGAATCCGCTGCTCCAAAGTTTGGAGTAGACCGGTTGACTGCCGGGGCGACCGGTGCCATTGGAAATCAAGACGCAGAAGTCCGGCAGGTTGCTGTTTTCGCTGCCGAGACCATAGCTCATCCACGAGCCCATGCTCGGGCGGCCCGGTTGCTGGTTGCCGGTTTGGAAAAAGGTCACGCCGGGATCGTGGTTGATCGCTTCGGTGTGCATTGATTTTACAAAACACAAATCGTCCGCGATCTTGGCAGTGTGCGGCAGGAGTTCACTGAACCAAGCCTGGCTCTGGCCGTGTTGGGCAAACTTGAAGTTGGAACGCGCGATGGGAAACGAACTCTGCCCGGAGGTCATCCCGGTGAGTCGCTGCGTCTTTTCAATGAATCCGTCCTTGCTCCAGGTCTTCGATTTCGGATCGTATTTTTTAAAGAGCTCCTTGCCGTGGAACTCGTCGAGCTTTGGTTTGTAGTCGAACATGTCCTGCTGCGAAGGCGCACCGTTCATGAACAGGAAGATGATGCGTTTTGCCTTGGGTGCGAAGTCCGTCCCGCGCCGAGCAAGATCGGCCGCGAAAGCCTTTGGTGCCAGCATCGATCCCAGGGCGAGCGAGCCGATTCCGGTTGACCCGGCGCTGAGCAGCTGGCGGCGCGTGATGGCGTGCTTGTAGGTATCGAGGATCTGGTTGTCCATACCCTGCCAATAGACCGTGCGAACTAGACAACTTCAATTGCCAAATCGAGCGCTTACTACTGACTGACTGCTGGAATTTTCTTTTGAAGGGGTGTTCGAGTGGGGATCGGAGTGAGATGCTTCGGTCCGGTCGGTCAGCCAGGCGATGTCGCTTTGCGCCAATGCCGCGCCTCCTAATCAGCTCCATATTTGGCAGCCTCAGGCCGCCTGAAATCCATTGAGGGACAATGGGTGGGACGTGTTTTTCTTTGTAGTATGCCGGACATGCAAACCGTGCTATTTAGAAAGTTCTAATTTACCATGGAAATCAATGCACCCTGTATTTCATCAACAGTAGATGAACACGGCCCAATTAATGTTTACCAAACAAGAACCAGCCTGATTCTCAGTTTTGATGGAGAAATCTATCAAAGTTACATGAAGCTAAAAGACATTAATGGATTGGCGCTCGGCTACACCCAAGCGATGATGACGGGGCTATTATTTCTCCCCAGAATAAAAACAGCCAGCGTCATGGGGCTGGGCGCAGGATCAATGGTAAAGAACCTGCTCAATAGTTTCCCCGACTTGATCGTGCACGCGATTGAATACCGTGAAGAAGTGGTAAAGACCGCAAAGAAATATTTTCACCTGCCCGAAAATGATCGACTCTTTATTCATATAGACGATGCTGAAAACTATATTAAAAATACCGAAATCAAGAGTGATGTTATTTTTTCAGATCTATACAACTCGGAGGGTATGGAGCAGCTGCAAGTTCAATCATCCTACTTGCGTGATTGTAAAAATGCACTCAATAGCCAGGGTGTTCTCGTGCTCAATATCTGGCATACAGCCTATGAAACACGAAGGCAGTTGGAAGGATTTCTCGAACTCGAATTTAGAGACCGGCTACTCAGTTTTAAAATAGAAAGTGGTAACACGATTGTTCTCGCATTCAAAAACGACATCCCCTCGATAACGAGAAGAGAACTCCTCGCTAATGTTAAACGCTTGCAAGAAAAAATGAACATTACGATGGAGCCTTATGCCCAAATACTCTGTGATATTTCAGGTTTATGAGAGCTTCTTAATCACCTTGCGTTGGGAGGTGGATAAATCGTGTCCATTCATATTCCTCGGGGTGACACAACCACCTGTTTTCCAGTAGGTCGGAGCCAAGGTCTTGCTCCTTTGCGTGTGTTGAGTTATTCAGCAAGTCGTATCGACCTCATTCTCATTCTCTCGAGTCAAACCCCGTTCAAGATGAAGTGAAATCGAATGCCTGTAAGGCACTTTGCCAACTGTAATCAAAGCGGTGTGAGTTCCATAATCAAAAAGAGAAAATGAGTAGAAAGTTAGAATTATTAGCGCCCGGTGGTGATATTGAAGCCATCAAAGCTGCCGTTGTCGCCGGGGCCAACGCTGTTTACTGCGGACTGGATGCATTCAATGCTAGAAATCGTGCCTCCAATCTTTCCATGGATGAGTTGCATGGCGCCATTCGACTGGCTCATGAACACAGCGCTGAAGTCTTCCTGACTCTCAATGTCGTGATTCTAGAGCACGAAGTTCCAGTCCTGGTAAAGTTGCTCAACCAAATTGTGAACAGCGGGATTGATGGCCTGATCGTGCAAGACATGGGCGTCTTCAATATCGTGAAGAAGCCTGTCTCTTATACACATCTCCGAGCCCACGAGACCGAGGCTGATC
>CAJXVQ010000199.1 GCA_913060685.1 uncultured Verrucomicrobiales bacterium | reverse complement strand
TACACAGAGTAGATCGTCGGCAGCGTCAGATGTGTATAAGAGACAGGTTCTACGATCCGCCGACGAACCGTCAGATCAAAGTTCTGAAGTTTTTCGGCGTCAACATTCCTCCCGACCTGAACAAAGGGATGGCTTCAGGCATTTCAGCCCGGCAGTTCCGAGAAGAAGAAAACAAGGAACTTTGGGAGAAGTATGTTTATCACACCGGAGACGAATCTCAAGATAGTGCTGACCTAGCTCCCTACGACCTTGATGAGCTTCGAGCAGTGGTCATCCCAGATGATTGGAAGCCCAAGAGAGTTCCAGGGATTCCGAGCGATAGACAGGGTCGGTTGCGGGAAATGATTGTGGACATGATGCGGGAGGGAAGCCCGTTCGATGATCCTGTGCCTGACATTGGTTTCGAGGGAACATCTTTTGCGTTTACAGGAAAGTTCTCGTCTGGAACCCGCCCCGAGTGCCAAGAGGCAGTTCAGAACTCCGGTGCTATTGGTCAAAAGAGTGTCAACCGCAGCACTGACTATTTGATTATAGGTAGCGAGGGTAGCGGCGATTGGGCGGAAGGCTCGCATGGTCGAAAGATTGAAAAAGCCGTGATGCTCAGAATGGATACTGGTAAACCTGCAATCGTTGCGGAGGCTGATTGGCTTGAAGCGATCCAACAACACAGATCGGAAAGCTAATCGGATAGACAGCAGGTCACCATGGCGTCAGATCATTCTCAGGGCTAACGATTCCCCCAAGCCCTCGACAGCGAGACCACCATCGAGAATGATCCCCGCCATGCGCTTCCTCCTCGCCTGCCTCGCTTTGCTCTCCCCGGTCAGTTGCCAAGAGGCAGCGCCGCCCGCGAAAGCTCCACAAGGGCAAGCGGTGGCTCAGAAGGCTACAAACTTCCCCGCCATCGTCGCCCCGCTCATCGACCCAGCCAAGCTGGACACGCTGAAAGGAAAGAGAGCCGCCACTCCAAGACTTCGAAAAGCCTGTTACTGGCTGGAGATGGCAAAGAGAGAAGGCAGCGACATCGGCGAAGTGATCGACCAAGCACACGCCCTCACAGTCCGAGAGGATGAAGGCTCAAAGATCATCGCTGATTCGCAACGTCACGATCCTAGAGCGGCTGGGATGCCTTGATGAGGCGGGAATGATCAAGCTCAGGAAGGGCAACGCTCCCACGATCACGAAAGGTCCATACGCTGGTGAAATCGTCACAGGCGATCACATCATTCCCCGGTCGGTGACTCCGGAACTCGACAACACTCTCTTTAATCTTGAATTCATGCCATTGACCTTGAATCAGAAGAAATCCGCCAAGGTAGGGCAACGCCAAATCCAACTTGCTCGACGCTGGCACAAGTTGGGGATTCTCAGCGATGAAGGATTGAGATCTGTTGAAACACAGAGCAAGTGATACAGCCTCCAAGCTTCACACGCCACCAGCCTTGCGCTAGAGATGACACCCTATGGCAAATGAGGAGCACTTGAAGATTCTAAAGGAGGGGCCGGAGATATGGAATAAATGGCGAAAGGATCATGATGAAGTGCCCGACCTCACCGGGGCCGACCTCAACCACACCATCCTCAAGGACGCCAATCTCAACCTCGCCTTCCTCAAGGACGCTAATCTCCACAACGCCATCCTCACCGGGGCCCACCTTAGCTACGCTAATCTCCACAACGCCAACCTCAGCAGGGCCCACCTTAGCTACGCCAACCTCAGCGAGACCCTCCTCAGCGGGACCGACCTTAGCTTCGCTAATCTCCACAACGCCAACCTCAGCAGGGCCCTGATCCATGATTCAGTGTTTACCGATCTGGATCTTTCCGAGGTCCAAGGACTTGCCACTTGCCGCCATCTCGGAGCCTCTTCTGTAGATCACCGGACCTTGGAAAAATCCGGAAGACTTCCCCTTGAGTTCCTCCGAGGAGTCGGTTTCTCCGACCGCTACATTGAATGCATCCCATCGCTATTCGGTAAAGGCATAGTCTACTCCGCATTCCTGAGCCATAACTCCGGCGACAAGGACTTCGTCCGGCATCTCCATTCAAGACTACAAGGCGAAGGCGTTCGTTGTTGGTTTGATGAAAAGCAGATTCTCGCAGGCGATGACCTCTACGACGAGATCGACCGAGGCGTCCAGATCTGGGACAAGTTCGTCCTCGTCTGCTCTAAGGAGTCACTCAGCAGTTGGTGGGTCGAGCACGAGTGGAAGAAGGCGATGGAGAAGGAACGTCGGTTGCGGAAGGAGCGAGGGGAGAAGATTCTGACGATTATCCCAATTGATATAGACGGGTTTATCCACACGGACGAATGCAAGATCTCGATCAAGTCGGAGATTCTCTCACGGGCCGTGGCAGACTTCACGGGGTGGAAGGAACACGATGCGTTTGAGACCGCGCTGAATGGGTTGATGAATGCGTTCCGGACAAACAGGATGCCGGACCCGGAGCCGAAGCTCTAGGAGACCACGTAGGATGCCAGATTGACTGGGGAAGTTTTTGGTATGCCGAATTTTGATTTTTGGATTTTTCCCAATCCAAACAGCAGGAAAAGCCAAGCAAATCTGCAGCAAGAGCCAAGGAGTTCATTGTCGCGATTGCTGATGAAGTTCAGCTCTAGCATCCGAAAGGTTCTCAGAAGTCCTCTGAGAGGCAGCAACAACCGACATTCGGTAGACGGTGGATCAATTACAATCACCAGTAAAGTCCTGTCGCAAATGGCCCCCTACCCCGCCTTCCCGTTTGAGATCGGGATTTGCTGGTGAGATCTTGGAACACCAAGAGAGGCCGAGGGGTGCCGGGCGGTGGATGCGTGGGAGTCATCGTCATCCCCAACATCGAGAGAATCCTATCGTCGGGGTAGCTCCCAGAATCATCCGCGACATCGACCACTGAAATGCTGCCCTCCTCAGAGTGAAAACATTGTGGGACTTTATGAAATGCTAGCAGATAGCTAGCATTCACCCCTCCTTCAAAACAAGAAACCCGCTAATCCATTAGGATTGAGCGGGTTATCTAAAAGTACGCAGACTGGGACTCGAACCCAGGACCAATTGGTTAAAAGTCAACTATAACACTGATAATCAGTGGTTTACACAATGAAAACACCCCTGATTTATTACGAATTGGTTCAAATTAGCAATTTTTTGTCCACTATTTCGGCCATTATTTGGCCACCACACTTTTTCCGTTATACGTCTTGAACTGTCCAATTCCCCTGATTCAGCAAAGCTGCCAATCTAGTGAGTTTGAGTCCCGCTCATCGCCAGATAATTGAACGACAACCTTGTCGGTGATGATTGCATGGGCCAGGGCAGGTAGATGTCCGACAGCCCAGAATTTTAGGCATGTTGATTGTGCGGAAAACTTGACGAACGCAACTGGGAAACACTCCGCCATTCAGCCCAATTAACTATCATTTAAAGCCTTATACTAATATTAACAACGGTGCCCCGAACCTCCAATTCAGTCAACTTTTCACTATTACATAAAAAATATTCACGTAATCTTAAAATTTTGCTTACTAGAGTAAGCATGTCTAGTATATATCTATTTACGAGTCACAACTGGAGCCTACTTAAAAAGGCATCAATGACTGAGCGGCATTCGTCAGGATCACCAGGCTACTCGCTGAGTATTCCGGCCAATCCGGACCAGAAAAACCCATCGGCTGGAGATTTGTCAAAAAAAAGTTCAGCTTTCTGGGTTTTGCGTTATTTTAGCGCGCTTCTTCTTAGCTTTGGACTTGCAGAAGCAATTACTCTTGAACAAGAAGCCAACAACTCGGCAGGAACAGCCACTGCGCTGACGCTCAGCTCTGACACACCAACCCTTGCGAGAGTCTTATACTCTCAGGGGGCCGGGACTATTTCTTTATCCAGTGATGAAGATTGGTGGAGCGTGAGTGTTGAATCGGGAGACCGTCTCAGCGTTTACGTCGAGAACTTAGAGCCGAACGTCTATTTTGAGCTCTATGATCCCAATGAAGTTTATCAAACTAGGCGACAAGAAGAAGGGGCAGGAACAGACGACTTCCTAAGTGGTTGGACGATCACCCAAACCGGGACTTATTTTATCAGGGTTCGACACTATTCGGGTATCCCTAATACTGGAGAGTATCGAATTAGTACCGTTGTGGCTCGCGGGGCCGCAATGGAAACCGATCTCAACTATGCCAATGACAACACCGCTGGAGCGGATCTCTTGAACCTAACCATCGACGGGGCACAGCGCAGTGGAAGTGTCGTCGGTGGCGTGATGGGGATGGAGTCGACCAATACCGACGAAGACTACTATGCCCTCGGCATCTTGAATGGAGGCAACACCGTGGAACTGGACCTGACCATCCCGGAGCACTCGACCCTCACTCCTCGCTTAAGGGTCGTCGGACCAAGTGGCTTTATCACTGATGATGATGGCAATGCAGAAAACGCCAACTTCACCGCAACACTCACCGAAACCGGCAATTACTATGCCGTGGTAGACTCAACATCATGGGTGCGTGACGAAATCCGCTATCGTTACCAAGGACTGGCAAACCTCACTGAGGCCCGAGCTGCTGCAGGCGCATCAGGTGGACGTCTCCTGCAACTCAAGGAAGAAGCTTCACAACAGTGGAGCATGGCTAACTTTGGAGGCCTCCCCCTCTGGCTCGGCCTGACTGACGAAGCCGCCGAGGGAACCTGGGTTTGGGACGATGGCACACTCCTGAGTGCCACCTACGAGAACTGGGCGGCCAACGAACCCAACACACCCAGCTATGATTACGCCTACCGCGAGAGCAACGGACTCTGGTATGACATTTACCCTAGCATAAACCTTTATACCTTTGTGGAAACTGACGCACCAGGAGCTCCGAACTCAGGGCCCGGACCATTCGCGAACTACCTCCTCAGTGCCACCGTCACCGACAACGTCGCTCCGGTGGCTGCGGCTCCGGTCGGACTGCCAGTGGATGGCGGAACGATGAGCGAATTTTTGGAAAGCTTCACCCAAAGCTTCAGCGAGGATGTGCTGGGCGTGGTGAGTGATCCACAGGTGTATCTTTACGGCGGGAACCACTATGTCTGGTTGGGTGGTAATTGGACATGGGCGGCTGCGCAGGCGGAAGCCACTACTTTGGGCGGCTACATTGTGAGCGTGAATGACGAGGCGGAAGACCGCTTTGTGGACGGAAAATTTGGACGCCTTACAGATTTCTGGTTGGGCCTGACACATTCATCAGGGACCAATGCGATGTGGGAAGATGGCACGGCCGCGACCTACACACACTGGAACGTAAACGAACCAAACAGTTCCAACTCCACACAGGCCTATCTGGAAAACGGAAGTGGCCGTTGGCGGGATTATCATCCGACCTCGAGTCGACCGCTGCTCGTCGAGATCGAAGGCGCGCTTGATGGTGATGGCGATGGCATCCCGGATGGACTTGATCCCTATCCAACTGAAGCACTCAATGCCTTCGACCTGCGGGAAGCCGGGGTCGACGAAACTTTTGATACTGCTGACGACGTGGTCTATCTGCTGGCAGTCAGTGGTAGCAGTCCGAACTTCACGGTGACACTGCGGGACGGCCCCCTCCCCTCCGGTTCCTATCGCTACAGCGTAAACAGTGTGGTGACCGACAGCGTGGGTAATCCACTGATACTTCAGGAGCAGTTTTTCACGGTGGATCTCCCCTTTGATCCGGGCGCGGGTTTCGTGCAGGAAGGTTCACTCAACAACGACCATCTCGAATATTCCGTGGAGATTCCCCTGGCCACTGACGGAGTGGTCGGCAGCATACAAACTGGACTAGCCGAGGGAAGTTTGAGTCCACAGAACGATGTCGACTGGTGGCGTTTCGAGGTCGCAGTCGGAGATCGCCTGGCAATCCATTGCCAAGGACTAAATGGATCAGACACGCAAATCACAATCTATCGCCCCGACCAGAGTTACTGGATCAATGATCGACGTAGTGGAGCAAATGTGGATGCCTTTTTGAGCGGACTTGTGGCGGCCCAGGCCGGGACATATTACCTCCAGGTGCAGCACTACAACGGCAGCTGGAACCGACCGTATCGACTGTGGGTGACGGCAGTGACTGGTGAAGCGGTGGAAACCGATCTCAGCTATGCCAATGACAACACCGCTGGAGCGGATTCGTTGAGTCTGACCATCGACGGAGCGCAGCGCAGTGGCAGCATTATTGGTGGCGTCATGAGCATGGAATCAACCAATTTCGACGAGGACTACTATGCCCTCGGCATCTTAAATGGAGGCAACACCGTGGAACTGGATCTGACACTTCCGGAACACTCGACTCTCGCTCCTCGCCTAAGGGTCGTCGGACCAAGTGGCTTTGTGACCGATGATGATGGCAATGCCGACAATGCCAACTTCACCGCAACCCTCACCGAAACCGGCAACTACTATGCTGTGGTGGATACGACATCGTGGGTGCGTGACGAAGTGCGCTATCGTTATGAAGGATACCTGACCTACACTGCGGCACGGGCTGCCGCAGATGCGGTGGGTGGGCGTCTGCTCCAGTTGCAGGACGAGGCCACGCAATTATGGAGCATGGAGACCTTCGGAACTCTTCCCCTCTGGCTGGGACTTACTGACGAGTCAGTCGAGGGCACCTGGGTTTGGGACGATGGTTCGACGGCAGGTTACGACAACTGGGCAAGCACCGAACCCAACACACCCAGTTACGACTATGCCACTCGCGACAGCAACGGGCTCTGGTATGACTTCTACCCCAACGGCAGTTTATATACTGTGGTCGAAACCGACGCGCCAGGAGCTCCGGACTCAGGTCCCGGACCACTCGCAAATTATCTCCTCAGCGCCACCGTCACCGACAACGTCGCCCCTAGCATCATTCTCAGTGGCGTTCCGAGCGACGGTGGAACCACCTCCAACCTGCTAACCTCGTTCACGCTGAGTTCTGACGAGCCGTTAGACTCTTCGGTGATGAGGGCGCAAAACTTGCAGATCTGGGAGTTCAATCAGCACTTCTATCTATACACCGGAGAGAACCTTGACTGGAGCGCGGCTCAAGGGAGCGCCACGAGCTTCGGCGGCTATCTTGCCAGCATCAACGGAGCCCCGGAGCAGATCTTCGTGGATGAGACCTTCAGCCAGTTTGGAGACTTCTGGGTCGGACTCACTCACGATCAGGGATTTAATAGTGGAATCTGGGAAGACGACACGAACCTGAGTTTCACGAATTGGAAGAGCGGCGAACCGAATAACGGAGCCAGCTACTCACAGGCCTATCTTGAAAGCAGCACGGGACAGTGGCGAGACTACCCACCCACTTCACCCCGGCTGACAGTGGTAGAGATCGAGGACGTCGACACCGACCTTGATGGAATCCCAGACAACCTTGATCCACATCCTAGCGATCCACTGAACGCCTTCGACCTGCGTGAGGCGGGCTTCGACGGAATTTTTGACACGCCGGACGATCTTGTCTATCGCCTCATCGCTTCTGGGAGCGGCTCCAACTGGACCCTCACACTCCGGGACGGCACGCTGCCGAGCGGTTTGTATCGCTTCACCTTGACCGACAGGATTGGCGACACCAATGGAAACGGAATCGCCCCTTTCCAGAGCACCTTTACGGTCGCGATCGCGGGGGAGTGCATCATGGTGGAGAGTCCAAGCAGTAATTTTCGACGTCTTGCGACGCCTCTCACGCCAGTCGAGGACCCAGCAGGGTCGGGCTATTTCATCGCTCGTGGAGTGGGTGAAATCGCAAGTGGAACTGACTGGTGGCGCGTGTCCTTGCTGGCAGGCGACGTTGTAACGATGGCTGTCGATACGCCGACCAGCTTGTTGAATCCTGCAATTGACCTCTATGACCCTGCGCAGGCCTACATCACGGGTGACACAAACTGTGGACCAGGGAATGACGCGCTTTTGGCTCGGCGGACCATCGCGACGACCGGCGAGTATACCATCGCGGTGAATCGCTCGGGTGGAAGCGGGGTTTACTTTCTTCGGGTTGACGTGGCACGCGGAGCCTCAATTGAGGACGACTGCAACTACGCCAACGAATCCCGCCTGAATGCCGATCCGGTCGTCTTCACGCCAATCGGCAACGACGAGGGGGCCACCCTTGCCGGGACAGTAATGGAAACCTCAACCGAGACCGATGAGGACTATTTTAACCTCGGCGTGATCACGTCAGGAAAAAGCCTTTTTCTGACGACCTATCAACCTTGCGGTAGCCAACTCAATCCCGCCGTTCAGTTGCGTAACGAAGACGGTGTGATCGTGGTGCCAACCGTCATTTCTCCCGACGGAGCACTTCAGTTCGATGTCACCGAGACAAAGCAATATTATGTGCTGATTTTCGCCAACTCTGGTGAAGGTGCCTTCGGACAGTACGTTGTCGATGCACGCATCCGCCAGAACACGGACTTCCCGGATCTCGTCCCGATGGTAACCAGTATTGCGAACGTCGCAGAGGCCGGGGAATCAATCGATATCGAGTGGACGGTTCGCAACGACGGCAACACCCCAACCGCAGAGGGGACCTGGCAGGACCGGGTCTACCTGAGTCGGGACGACCAACTCGGCGACCTGAACGACATCTTGCTCGGCTCCATCACACACAATGGCGACTTGGCCATCGGAGCGGACTACGATGCCACCGGCCAGTTCACGATCCCTCCCGGACTGCAGGGGCAGACTTACCTGATCTTCGTCGCGGATGCCGAGAACAAGGTCTTCGAGTTCGACGGTGAAGCAAACAACATCGTGGTGAGACCCCTTCTGGTATCCCCTGCTCCATCGGCGGACCTTGGAGTTACGTTGGTGACTGCACCGGCAGTTGCGGTAGCCGGAGCCGCAATCGACATCGATTGGACTGTTCTTAATTCCGGGCCCGGGAAAACCGGCAACGGTCTCCAAGGCGGGACGGTATCGAGCTGGATTGACCGTCTGGTGATCTCCAGCAACGGCTTTCTTGGCGATGGCGACGATGTCCTTCTCGCGGAAGTGCCTCGAAATGAGGCGTTGTCGCAAGATGAAGACTACAGCCAGTCTCTCTCTGTGAGTCTTCCTGCTGGAATATCAGGATTGAAAACGATCTTTGTGGTGACGGATTTCGGAGATGCTGTTTTTGAAGATGAAGACACGGCATTGAACTACTCCACGGCCAATGTGAATGTGTCGCTCACGCCTTTTTATGACTTGGCTGTCACATCTGTCTCCGCTCCTATGTCGCTGACTAGTTCGGAAATCACAGTTTTGTGGGTCGGCGAGCATACCTTGAGAACCTCGGGACAGTTGAATGCAACCTGGGAAGATCGCATCTGGCTGAGTCCTGATACTCATTTCGGTAACGAGGATGATGTTTTATTGGGATCAACTATCCAGAACCATAATCTTGCCCCAAGTGCGAGTTACAATGGTACTGCCAGAGTTCCTCTTCCCTCTCTTGCCTCAGGCACTTATACCATATTCGTTGAAATAAATTCCGATGCTGCGGTGCATGAACATATTTTTAAAGGAAACAACGTTTCGGCTGGATCGCTTCTGGAAGTCACCCAACCGAACCTTGTAGTGAATGCGGTGAATAACGACGAAGGGCCCAAACTAGTTGGAGACGCACTCAATGTGAATTGGACGATCGCCAACGTTGGTAATGTTGAAGCGAATGGAGGATGGACGCTTGCCTTGGACCTTGTTGAGGTGGACAGCACGCGACGCTTCAGATTGGGTGAAGCCATAGTCTCTACCCAATTGCCAGGCAACAGCTCTGAATCGGGCTCTGACAACTTTCTGATTCCAGAAGGACTACCCTCTGGAAATTGGAAAATAGAAGCATTCGCTGACTCTCGTAGCCAAGTCGCTGAAAGCAGCGAAACAGACAACGTCTCGCTTTCAACACAACAACTGGCTATCACTGGCAGCTCGGACTTTCCGATATTACAGCTGAATTTCGCAGAGACTACGTTTGTGGAAGGTAGCTCGCTCTTAGGAACGGTTTTGCTCGACGAAGAGAGAGATCGGGACATCGTTGTCACCTTGGTATCAAGTCGTGCGAACCTCCATGATGAACTCAATCCGGTTACCATCCTCGCTGGAGAGTTGTCAGCAGAATTCTATCTCATTTCTCGACAAAATTCTCGAATTGAAGCTCCCGCTGAGATTGAGATTAGAGCAGCAGCCTTCGGCTACCGTCAGGCAAATGCCGCCGTTCTCCTCCTGGATGATGACATTCCATTTCTCAATATCAACTTTGACCGATCAAATGTCTTGGAGTCGGACGGAATCGTCTTGGGACGTGTGCAACGAGAGACTGCCACCCGTGAGCTTGTTCGAGTGTGGTTGACGAACGACAACTCTTCGAAGGTATCCTTGCCACAAAGTGTAGTGATTCCCGCCTATGCCACCGAGGTAGTATTCGAGGCTGAATTGCTTGATGACAACTTGGTGGGTGGTAACCAATCAGCAACCATCCTCGGAGAAGTCCGGGGGACTGGAGGAGCAATTCTCTCGACCAGCAATCCGGCTGTTCTAACCGTGGGAGATGATGATGGTCCTACCTTGACGATGGTCGCAGAGCCTTCAATCCTCTTCGAGGGCCAGACTGGCAATATCAGCCTGCGGCGATCTGTTGGATCTACTGGCGAACCCCTCGATGTTACGATTAATAATCTGCCTACGGGAAACTTGGTAATTCCTTCCTCAGTTCAATTTGGACCAGATGAGAGTCAAAAAACGGTCTTGGTTTCAGCGGTGGAGTCCCTGTCTCTTATACACATCTGACGCTGCCGACGATCTACTCTGTGTAGAT
>CAJXVQ010000198.1 GCA_913060685.1 uncultured Verrucomicrobiales bacterium | reverse complement strand
GGCGGGGGAAGGGTGGAGAATTTTTCCGAGCTCGTGATTGTCACCTTTGACGGAGGCGAGTTGCTTTTCGGCGAAGGCTCCGACGCCGATGAGCTTGTCGGGTTGGAGGATTTCGATGATGCGGCTGAGATGCTGGAAGCAGGCTTTTTCAACGGGTTCCATACAATCGCGCGGGAGCTTGTCCGGGGTGAGATTGGCACCGGTGTCTTTCATCCATACGAGGGGGCAGAAGTTCGCGACAAAGTGATTTTCGAAGAACTGATCTGCTGAGTCGAAGAGTTCGGCAAAGAGTCCCCAGAGACGGCGGCCGGAGACTTCGGAACGTTCGCAATCGAAGCCGGTGACCGGGCGCTTGGGGTGTTCGGGATCCGGTGTGTCGACTGGGCCGGAGATGCCCATCCAGTCTCTGACGTGGGGAATTTCACCGAATGGAACGCCGGTTTGAGCCATGCCGTAGGGGCCGGGATTCATCCCGAGGAAGAGGACCTTTTTCTGGCTGTTTCCAAAGCGAGTGAGGTAGTCGCAATGACGATCCCACGCGTATTCGAGCGGGTTGTAGGTGCAGGCGACGGGGTCGGGGAAGGTCAGGCCGCGGAGTTTTTTGCGGAGGTCGTCGGCTGCTTTGACGAGAGGCGATTTGCTCATGAATTTGGGGCCTGGAGTTCCGACCAGCGACCGATGGTCTCGTCGTCATCTTTGCCTTTGCAATCGACAAGGATGACTTGGTCGTCAAGGACTTCGTAGATGGCATCTTGTCGGAAAGCCTCCCCGAGCATGACGGCTTCGGTGCGGGTGCAAACGACTCCGTATCCTGCTTCGGCATGATCTTCGCATTGGCCGGTGACGGGGAAGTGGTGCCAGCCCGAGTTGCGGATTTTTTGAAGAAGATGGCCATTCATTTCCGAGTTCTTTGCCTCGGTGGCTTTCCCACCAAAAGGATTGTGGCCGGTCACGATGAAGAAGTGTTCCGGGGTCGTTCCTTCGTTGAGACCGGTCACGAATTGGGTCTGGCTGTATTCTTCCTTCATGAAATTAATTAGATCGGTCTTAAACCGCGTGAGTCTTGAGGTCGTCAAGATCGACAAATTCAAGAGACACAACGGAGGTTGCGGAGAGGTCGACTTTCGGCGCGCATCCCTGATCGAAGGCTTCCTTCCAGCGCAGGACGCAGAGGCACCATTTGTCGCCGGGCTTGAGTCCGGGGAAGGAATACTCGGGCATCGGGGTCATGAGATCATTTCCTTGCTTGCGGCTGAACTCGAGGAATTCTTCGGTCATCACGGTGCAGACACAGTGCAGGCCACGGTCGCCCGCTCCGGTGCGGCAGCAACCATCGCGAAAGTAGCCCGTCATGGGATCGGTGGAGCAGGAGGCTAGTTCTTCGCCCAAGACATTGAGATTCGACATGGGGAGACTTTGCGCGTGGGGAGATGGTCTGGCAAGCCGGAGAGGTGATTTTAGGGCTGTTGCCTGGAATGATTCGGGCTACGATTGTGAAAATGAAAACGATGATAATTACCACCTTGGCCTGCCTCAGCTTGCTTGGCACCCAGGTCGGTCTCTGTGATGAAGGGTTGGTCAACGAGATTTTGCCTTCGGTGGAGGAATCGGCTTGGCAGAAAATTGACTGGATGACCGATCTTTGGGAGGCACGTCAGGAAGCTGCCAGGACGGGGAAGCCGATTTACCTTTGGGAGATGGACGGGCATCCGCTCGGCTGTGTCTGAAACAATGGTGTGACCGACAGGTTGTTGGTCTTTGCAAATCCCGAGGTGCAGAAGTTGCTCAAGGAGAAGTTCATCGCGGTGGCTGCGGATGATTGGTATCAGCGTCGTCGGAAGGATGAGACGGGAAAGTTTTTCTGGAAGGTGGCGAGTCAGGGGCCGCGGGATCCTGATCGCACGCAGCAGGGGCATTACGTTTTCACGGCCAAGGGGAAGCTGCTTGGGTTTAACAATAATCGGGGGCCTGAGAAGCGCTTGGCGATGATGAATGAGGCTCTCAAGAAGTGGGACAAGTTACCCGCAGCAGAGAAGAAGGGGGTGATTCCGAAAAAGGGAAAGAGTGATGAGCGCTACCATCATGAGCTTCCCGAAGGAGGTCAGATCGTGAAGGTCTTTACGAGGTGTCTTGAGGAGCGGGATGGCCGCTTGCAGAAGATGGCGGCAGACAAGGTGGGCAATCAGGCGGCAGTCGATCACCTTTGGTTTCAGAAGTCAGAGGTGGAAAAATTGAGCCGGTTGATCTCCGATGGAGGTGGCGAGATTCCCGAGTGGTTATCCCTGAGAATCGCAAAATTTCACCTGCTGGATAATACGCGTGGGGAGCCACGGAGTTGGAAGAAGGAAGAGGTGAAAAAGTGGTCTTTGAAAGTGGATGGAAAGGGAAAGATGAGCGGGGAGTTTTTGATCGATTCGGCGGATGGGAAACTTGGCTATGCTGGCAAGTTTGAAGGGGCCTTGGCGATTACGAAAGGACGGTTGACCCGGTTTGACTTGCTGGTCGTGGGGCAGCATTGGGGAAGTGGGACCTACACCCAAGGCGCTCGACCGGGGAAGACTCCGATGGGGCAGGTCTTCCGGCTCACTGGCGGGAAGAAAGCGAGGGATCGCATTCCGCCCCAGGGAATTCGGTGGGCACCGGGATATTGGTCGCCGGAGAAGTGAATATGAAGCAGGCTTAAAAACCCACGCTCCATCTTAGAAGTGGACGCCGAGAGCGGCGTCTTTTTCGAAGAGGATTTTGTGGGGGCGCTCGGTGAGGAGTTTGGGGAAAGGCGCGAGACGTTCGTTGACGAGGATGATCTCGCCTTGGTGCTCATCCATGAAGGTGCTCATGGAGCGGTAGGTGTCTTCGTTATAGACAAGAAAGCTGGCGACAACGAGATCGACTTCGGGGAGGTCGAGTTGTTCATAGCGACCGGGAAGTGATGTGGCGTTGTGAATGCCGTTTTCAACGAGTTGCTCCTGGCAGAGGGTAACCGCGGTGGGTGCGAGGTCATTGATCCAGACGTGGCTGGCATGGCGACCGAGGATGAGGGTTTCGGCTCCAACTCCGGCACCGAGAATGAGGACCCGCTTGCCGAGGAAGAGACCGGTGTTTTGGGCCAGCCATTCGGTGAGGACGCCGGTGGTTTCCCAACGTCGGTCGTAGTAGACTTCGATGCCCCGGCTCATTTCGTCCATGATTTCTTTCTCCACCCGGGGGTGGTCCAGTTCCATGAGGGAAAAGGTTTCGGTGCCGATGAGATAGGGTTTGAAAAGGGGGGGGGTCATACTGCGAGTTCGGCTTCGAGTTTCTCGATCTGGGCGCTGAGTTCCTCCCACTTGGAGAAGGCGTTTTCGAGTTTTTTGGCGAGTTTCTCGTAGGCGTTGGTGGTCTCTCGGAGTTGTTCAGGGTCGGAGGAGACTTCGGGGGATTCGAGATGGCCGGTGAGGATGGCTTGAGACGCTTCGAGTTCTGAGATCGTTGTTTCGACTCTTTCGAACTCGGATTGCATGGGCTTGAGGATCTTATTACGCTTCTCGCGGTTTGCGGCGTCGCGCTTGCGGCGCTCTTTCGGGTTGAGCTTGGGGCCTTTTTGTTGGGGGGCTTTGGTCGTTGGGGCGCTCGCAGGCGAGGTGGCGGTGCTCCCGTTTAAGGCGGCTTCCTCGGCGTCGGTTTTATCGAGGTAGTAGGTGAGGTTTCCGGCGAACATTCGCGGGTCCTCTTTGGGGCGGAACTCCATCGTTTTTTGGACGATGGGGTCGAGGAAGTTCCGGTTGTGGGAAACGATGAGGAGGGTGCCGGGGTAGTCGATGAGCGCTTTTTGCAGGATGTCCTGCGATTGCATATCGAGGTGGTTGGTGGGCTCGTCGAGAATGAGAAAGTTGGCGGGGCGGACGAGCATGCGGACGAGGGCAACGCGGGAACGTTCGCCACCGGACAGGACTCCGACTTTTTTGAAGACATCGTCGCCTTTGAAGAGGAAGCAGCCGAGGACATCGCGCGCGGTCATTTTAGAGCCGCGTGTTTGGATTTGTTCGACCGTTTCGATCACGGTGAGGTCGGGGTCGAGTTCGTCGGCGTGGTTCTGGTTGAAGAAGGAGGGGAGGGACTTTGGTCCGAGTTCGTGGTGGCCGGTGGAGGGGGCTTCTTCGCCGGTGATCATACGGCAGAAGGTTGATTTGCCGGCACCGTTGGGTCCGACAATGGCAATTTTTTCGCCACGGGTGACTTCGAGATCGAGTTCCTTGAAGACGATGAGATCGTCGTATTGTTGGGCCGCTTTCTCAAGCTTGGCCACGAGATGGGTGGAGGCAGGAGGATCGGGGAAGCGGAAGGACATCACGGCGTCCTGCGAATCGAGCTGGATGCGTTCGACTTTGGCGAGTTGCTTGATTCGCGATTGGACCTGCGAGGCTTTGTTGGCCTGGGCGCGGAAGCGGTTGATGAATTGCTGGGTCTTGGCGATCTCGCGGTCCTGGTTGACTTTTTGCTTCCGGAGGTTGTCCTTGCGCTCCACGAGCTGGGTCTCGTAGGAAGAGTAGTTGCCGGTGAATTCCTCGGCGCGGCCGTGGTGGAAGGCGATGGTGCGGGTGGTGAGGCCGTCCATCATGGAGCGGTCGTGGGAGATGAGGATGATGGCGCCTTTGTAGCCGTGGAGGTAGGACTCCATGAAGCGTTGGGCGTTGATGTCGAGGTGGTTGGTGGGCTCGTCGAGAAGGAGGATTTCGGGCTCGGCGAGGAAGAGCTTTGCCATCGCGATGCGCATTTGCCATCCGCCGGAGAATTCGCCACAGTCGCGCTCGAAGTCTTCGTGTTTGAAGCCGAGACCGCTGAGGACGGCTTGGATTTTGGGCCGCATGCGGGCGGGGTCGTGGCCGTCGAGGCGGAGTTCGAGTTCGCCGATCTTGTTGAGAAGGTCGGAGAAGGGCGATGAGCGGGGGTCGAGATCCTCGAGTTCGGCGGCGAGGCGGTCGATTTCGTCCTGGATGGCCTTGGTTTCGGCGAAAGCGGATTCGGCTTCGTCGTAGAGAGAGATTCCCTTGATGTGGATGCCTTCCTGGGGGAGGTAGCCGATGCGGTGGTGCTTGGGTTTGTTGATTTCACCGCCGTTCGGTAGGAGGACGCCACCGATGCATTTCATAAGAGTGGACTTGCCGGCACCGTTGTGGCCGGCGAAGGCAATACGTTCCTTATCCCCGATGGAAAAGGTGAGATCTTTAAAAATAACGCGGGGTCCGAATTCCACGCGGAGGTTTTTGACGGCAAGCACGCGGGAGGGTTAGTCGAGGAAGGCGGAGATGAGAACCAAAAAGCGAGGCGATCACTTCGGCGTTGCTGCCTGCCAGGCATTTGCGCTTGGCGTAAGGGCCCGGAATCAGCTGTTGGGTCGGCGCTGAAGGGATACCAGGGGGTTGAAGATTTCCATGCCGAACTACGGCTCTCCTTTTTCTTTCAGGTCCCGTAGCGACCAAATCTCGCCTGCCATTTCACTGAGGCCCCCTCGTGGTTTCCTTGCCCCGTCCTTCCGCTTCGGACCAAAGCCCCCCCAGCCTCCGCAAAAGCTCCTCCTCGGAAAGCCCCAACGACTCCCCCTTCCCACACCCCGGCGGAACTTCCAGCAGGACATGCAAGTGATTACTCATCAAGCAATACGACAAAATTCGGCAACCGCTAAAGCGTTCATACATCCGCAAAAGAATCCGAAGCTGCTCTTTCTCCTGACCCTCCAAAATAAAGCGCCGATCCACAATTGGAGTCACAATATGAAAAATCGCCACCGTCGGACACTCCCCAGAGGAGTCACTCGGAACCAAAAATCGCCGTAGTTTCTTCATTTCGTGGCGACCTTGCGGAACTTCCCATACAACAACAGATCCTGTAAATCGTCTGACAGTTTAAAATACGACTTCACAATTGCGTGAATCATCGCCCGCAAACCCAAGCTATTTTTCTTGGCGGCGGCGACCACGTCATTGCTAGGAATCTTCGAGAACCAGGACGCGGTTGTCGCCGGGGGGCTTTAGGTTATCAAGCGAACACCCTGTTTAGCGTAGGATTATGGGGTGGGACGCTGCCGTTTCTTTGCCCCTTGGATACCGGCCATCATACGGTCGATATCCTTGTCCTCGCCCGGGAAGGTCGAAGCTGCCCGGTCCCCATCGGCGCTCGCAGCCTCGCCCCAGATTGCTGATGTCTCCCCGATGTGCTGGGTGAGGCTCGGTGTGTGCAAGTAGATCGGTAAACCAACATTCGCCGCCCACATTCCCGCGACAATGTCCTGATCTGCTTCCCCGGACCTAGGTCCGCGGGTTCGATGGCTAACGACCCTCGGATGTCGCACAAACATCCGCGCCGTGGCGTTTGGAAACACGAATGCAAGGGAGCCCCAAAGCCCCTCCATACCATCGAAATCAAAGAAGCCTCGAGCCCCACCTGGATCCTGATGGGAAGCCGCGTAGAGCGAGACGAACCCCAGTCGCTCCGCTGGCCAGAGCGAGCGTTCGAGATAAGGCCGCAGGCCTCTGCAGAACAGGACGTCGTCTTCCACCAACATATAGGCGTCGGCATCGGGCTTCATGATCAGCAACTCGTTGAGCATACTGAACCAGTTCCCCCAACCGAAATAGCGCTCGGTTCTTCTGATCAACCGCTCGTTCGGAACGAGCGAGCGCGGCACTTTCGTTCCCGCATCGGCGAATACCATGGGGTTTGCCCAACCTGCCGCGGCCAAGCTTCGCAATGTTCGGGCAAGTGTGGGTTTCGATCGAGGTGCTGTGATGACGCCCACCGCCCAACTCGACACCGCACCCTCCCCGACCTTGAGAGAGGGTTCGTAGTCGGGGCACTTCCGGCAGGCATCGCGGGTCGTCACGCGATGCAACTCGTGTGAGCAGGCATGGTGCCCGTCCCCCTCGTCGGGCAGGCTCCGGGACAAATGGAAACATTCGCGGCTGTACTTTGGAGTTCTCCATTCCGTTTCGCGCTTCCCGAGCCTTTGCAACTGCCCCATCGTTCGGGCCTGTACCTCTCGAAGTCTCGCCAGATCGCATCCCGGGACGCCGCCCCGATCCTCAACCTTAGCCAGCAGTCTAAGGACATGTGAAGCGACCGTTGGGTTGAGCCGCTGGCGTCGGGGCTGGTTCTCCAGACAGCAGAGTGTGCAGACACCCCGCCCGACGCGGCTCGCTTCAAGGAGTTCCGGATCGGAAACTCCGGTCACCTCCGCGAGCAGGCTACACCGGGCAGTTTGAGCCAAACCTTGGCCACATGGATCCGAGCGGAAGCCGCAGCTTTCGGGGGTTCTTCGGCTAGGGGGGCCACCCGTAGCCGAAAGGATATCGATCTCCGGCATGTTCCCGATTACTCCTTGGGACGCACTTTGTCCCCAATCTTGGAAACCTGGCTCTCGGTTGGGATTGCTGTCGTGGGCCTCTCGGCTACGATCTCTGCGGGCGCTGCTCCTTGGTCTCCACAGCAACCACCACACGCAGATTGGGTCACTACCTTTTTCAACAGCGATTCCAGGAGCGTGAGTTCGTCCGGGCTGAGATCGAAGTCAGCAAGAAGCGATTTCGATTCTATCACGATGTCATCGCAACAGATGTAGTAAAGCCGCCCGGAGTCGTAGGCCTCGATGACGTCGAAAACGTCCTTCTGAGAACCGGTAACCCTGAGAGTAGCGGGGCATGCGGAAGATCCCCCCGTGTGAAGCAGGTATCCGTAAGCGTAGTTGTAAACTCCAGCGCCTTGACTCCCCGAGCAACCAGTTGCGGCAGCACATCCACTATAGCTCCCGGAGCCGGTATGGCAGGGCCAAACCTCGGCTCTGACAGGTTTGCCACTTGGGTTCTCCAGCCCCATGGGACCATAGGCCCCGACCAGACGGCCGAGCAGAGCTTCGACTTCGTCGCGTTTATCATTGTTGCTTTCTTCTCTCATTTGTTCTTTGGGTTCAGGTTCGTTGTTTGGTTGTTTTGAGGAATTGTTCTGGCGAGGCGGAAACCGAGTGTCATCAGAAAGTGATAATCCTCGGTGAGGTCTGCGCGTGCGCTGCAATCGAGCTGATTCGCCCGCGTCAACATGTGGGCGCCACGTTTGATCCAACCGCCGCCAGCCCGATGACAAAGC
Organism: uncultured Verrucomicrobiales bacterium; assembly: GCA_913060685.1. Classification (GTDB taxonomy): domain Bacteria; phylum Verrucomicrobiota; class Verrucomicrobiia; order Verrucomicrobiales; family Akkermansiaceae; genus SW10. The sequence continues at coordinate 2,712 of CAJXVQ010000198.1, read as the reverse complement.
TGCTCGATATTACCGAGCATCCCGCACAGCCCGAGGTCGTTGGGCGCGCGGGCGAGCACCCCATCGAGCCGTGGAGCCACTTCTTCGCTGACCTTCAGGGAACAGTATCGCTTCGCCAGCGCTGGATCAGTGCCCCATGGTAAACGGGTATTTGCCCATGCCCGGCAACCGAACTCCCATTCCATCTCGGTTGGCAAGCGGTAGCCGGCTCGCTCTAAGAAGTTCTCGGCCGGCCGCAATCCGATCACGCTCTTGACATAGCAATACTCGTCCGGATTGAGGTCGGCGCGCCCGGAGAGCCAGTTGCAATATCTCATTGCCATCTGTTCGGAGACGTAGGGCACGGGGCATGAGCCGTCCGGCGCCGTGATCTCCAGCGGAACGATCGGGCTCATCATTCCCATCGCTTCCTCACATCGCGCCATCTGCTCGACCGTCACGGGCCGCATCCCCAACGCGAACCGGTAGTCCAGCCGTTGATCAATTAGCTCGTCCCCTTGTTCGGTCGTTGCGGAGAACTCCAAACCACTTGGGAAGACGACAAAAGCTTCCCCAATTTTATCGACCTGCCAGTCCTGTCCGCCGGGAACGATTGCCTTGGCCAAGCCTGCCTCGATTTTCGCCACTTCTTCTTCATAGCCCCATGCCGCCAACAAGCAGGAACTCTCGGAGTGAATGCGAGCGTTGGGGTGGCTCTTCAGTAGCTCCTTGAGCGGCTCGACAAACAGCGCCCGGACCTCTGCCGTCAGAATGTCACGGTCGTATTCGGCGAGTGACCGGAGCAAAGCTCCCCGCGCCGCAAGCGGGACCTTTTGATCGAGGATCAGCGAGAACAATTTGCGTGGATCGAATCCCCCCGCTGCAAGTCTGTGGGTCAAATATGCCCTTAGCCTTGGGTCGTGCATTTTGGCAGGTGTGTCGAACAGCGGCCAAACACTCGAGAGTTCATTGAGGTGGAACAAGGCCACGCCGAGCGTCGCCTGCTCCGAGGCGAAGGCGTCCCTCATTTCTTCATCGCCCTCCGGATAATCGAGAGCGAACCTCTCCGCGAGTCGTTCAGGAAAGGCGGAATCAGCGCCCTTAAACACACGTGCGAGCAGCGAAATCTGATCCGGCCGCGCTTCGTGCAAACGGTCGATCACGTGTGGTGCCAGCCTCTCAGTGAGCGGGCGAAATGCCGACACCCAGTCAGCACCGGCAAGCGCCTGAACTTTGATCCGACGCGACAAGTCCTCAAGCTGTGGTTCCCATCGGGGATCGTTAGCGCCGCTCGCACGAAGAGCGGTCAACTCGGCACCCAGACGTTCAATATCGGAGGCATTCGGTTCTTGCAAACGTTGCCATGCGATCTCGCCAATCGCAGCAATTTCTTCTTTCGGAGCCGCGTCCAAAGTCAACTCCATCTCACCCCGTGGCTTTCCCCAGGCGTTCAACAGCGTCTGGCGCCACGGCACTTCCCCCGCCATTGACAGCCCGATTTCACCACGAGAGCCGCCGGCCTCCTCGAAAACCGCCACCATGCGGGGGGCGTGTTTCCGAATCTCGCCAAGCAACTCCTGCGCAACCACCGCGGGGGCCTCAACGAACCGGTTGGCCGTTCTCTCAATCCCATCAGCCCGGCGCTGCGCCTTCAGATTGATGAGTGATCCCGCGATCATAAAAATAACGGCGGCAGCGGCGGAGACGGGTTTCCAGTTGCGCCGGAGGAACTTGCCAGACTTGTAGGCAATGGTCGGCGCGCGCGCCAGAACCGGGCGACCGTCGAGGAAGGCGGCGATGTCGGAGGCGAAGTCGGTAGGGGTTTCGTAGCGGCGGCTGCGTTCCTTATCGAGCGCCTTGAGAACGATCCAATCAAGATCTGATGCCCTCAACAAATTTGTGCCTTCCCGGAGGAACACTCGAGCATCAGTGATCGCCGAAGGCTTCGCGGGGAGCTCCTTCTCGATCTTCTCCAGTATCTCATTGAGTTTGTAATCAGCCTTCCTCATGCGCTGGATAGGTGGCCGCCCGCAAAGCAGCTCATAGAGAACCGCGCCAAGCGAGTAGACGTCTGAGCGCACATCGACGTCCAAGCCGCTCGTCAACGCCTGTTCGGGACTCATGTATTCGAGGGTCCCCAAGAGCTGCCCCGTCTGGGTGAGGATAGTCCGCTCGGTCAGGAGCGCGCCCGTCGCTTTGGCAATGCCGAAATCGATCACCTTCGGTGTGGCGGATTCCGCCTCGCCTTCGACGAGGATATTTGTCGGCTTCAGATCACGGTGGATGATTCCCCGCTGGTGGGCATGCCCGACGCCCTCACAGATTTGGGTGAACAGCCGGAGCAACTCGCGCAGGCTTGGGCGCACCCGGCGACAGTAAGACGAGAGAGGCTCACCGCGCACCAGCTCCATGACGAAATACGGGCGTCCGTTGGAAGTCTGACCCCCGTCCAACACGTGGGCGACGTTCGGATGATCCATGAGCGCGAGCGCCTGTCGTTCGGCGTCAAAGCGTGCGAGGATCTCCTCGCTTTCATGGCCGGGCTTCACGATTTTCACCGCCACTTGGCGACGGATGGGCTTGCGTTGTTCGGCCGCATACACGATTCCAAATGCCCCTTCGCCGATTTGGCGAACCAGGCGATAACGATCGACCCAGCGTGGCAGTTTGTCCTGCGTCCATAGCCTGTCTCTTATACACATCTCCGAGCCCACGAGACCGAGGCTGATCTCG
>CAJXVQ010000197.1 GCA_913060685.1 uncultured Verrucomicrobiales bacterium | reverse complement strand
ATCTACACAGAGTAGATCGTCGGCAGCGTCAGATGTGTATAAGAGACAGGATGACTCCATGGTCCGGATGGCAAAAACCACCAACGTCCCCCTCTTCCTCTATCTCGGCGTCGGCATCGGCGCTCCCCTTGTCGAAGAATTCATCTTCCGGGGTGCCCTCTGGCGTGGCTGGCGCCTCTCCCGCCTCGGCCTCTGGGGAACCCTTCTCATCACCTCCTTCTTCTGGGCCATTCTCCACGTCCAATACCCCCTCGCCATCATCGCCTACATCTTTTGCCTCGGACTCCTCCTCGGCTTCGCCCGCGAAAAATCCGGCAGCATCTGGATTCCCGTTTGGATGCACGCCCTCAACAACGGCCTCGCTACCATCGAGATGCTCAGACTGTAAAAATGACCGCCCGCTTCCCGAAAGCGTCGACAGCGATCCAGCAGCAGACAACCTCAACCAAGCATTCAAAATTCAGCATTGGAAGTTCAGCGTTCGGCGTTCAAATTCCCAACGCCATGAACGAGATCTGCAGCCCCACCCTCAGCCTTCTCGCCCGCCAATTCCCCTCCGCCTCCGCCGTCATGGCCGAGATCGCCCTCCTTCAGGCAAAGCTCACCCTTCCCACCCGCCGCATCCACATCATCAGCGATGTCCACGGCGATGACCGGAAGCTCCGCCACGTCATCAACAACGCGTCCGGCGGCCTCAGTACCCTCGTCGACGAAGTCTTCGGCGACGAACTCACCCTTTCGGAAAAACACACCTTCCTCGCCTTCCTCTACTATCCCGTCGAGAAACTCCGCCGCTACCAGGACGAACTCAAGGACTGCCAAAAGCGCCTCTCCCTTATCAAAAAACTCCTCCGGCAACAATTCCGCCTCGTCCGAGCTCTCGCCCGCACCATCGCCAAGGACGAGATCCTCGGCCTCATGAAAGAGGAATTCAAAACACTCTACATCGCCCTCCTCGACGAAACCTCCTTCCACCGCGATCCCACCTACGTCGACTCCATGATCGAGGCCCTTGCCGACTACGATCAAGACATCACCGCCCTCCACGAAGCCTCCCGTCTCATCCGTAACCTCGTCGTTTCCGAAGTCGTCGTCGCCGGTGATCTTTTCGATCGCGGCGAGCGCGGAGACCGCGTCATCCACTACCTCAAAAACCAACCCAAGGTCAGCTTTACCTGGGGCAACCACGACGTTACCTGGATGGGCGCGACCCTCGGATCCGAAGTCCTCATCGCCACCGTCCTTCGCATTTCCCTCCGCTACCTCCGCCTCTGGCAGCTCGAGGAAGGCTACGGCATCCTCCTCTCCCCCCTCGCCAAGCTTGCCAAAACCATCTACGCCGACGACCCCGCAACCTGCTTCCACCCCAAACGCGAAACTGACTTTGCCGATGAAGACCTCATCGCCAAAATGCACAAAGCCATTGCCATCCTCGAGTTCAAGCTCTCCGGCCAGGTCATCGCCCGCCACCCCGAGTGGGACATGGAAAACCGCCGTCTCCTCCACCTCATCGATCACCAACACGGCACCATCACCATCGATGGAAAAACCCACGCCCTCAAAGACACCCATTTCCCCACCATCGACCCCGCCGATCCCTACACTCTCTCTGACGAAGAAAACACCTGCCTCGACCGCCTCCGCCAGTCCTTCATCTCCAGCGAGCGTCTCTGGCAGCACATGCTCTTCGTCGTGCGACAGGGCGGCATGGCACTCACCCGAGACGACGCCCTCATCTTCCACGCCTGCGTCCCCACCAACCCCGACGGCACCTTCCGCGAAACCCGCATTGGCAGGCAATCCCTCAGCGGCGCTCCCCTTTTCAACGAACTCGAGAAGATCATCCGCGACACCTATCGCCAAGGCGCCCACACCGTCTCCCGGGACCTCGACTATTATTACTGGCTCTGGGCCCACCCCGACTCTCCTCTCTTCGGAAAATCCCGCATGACCACCTTCGAGCGCTACTTTATCGAAGACCCCGAAACTCATCGCGAAATCAAAGATCCCTATTTCCAAAAGATCCACGATGCCGACTTCGTCCACACAATCGGTGCCGCCTTTGGCATGGACCAAAACCTCCTCGTCATCAACGGCCACGTCCCGGTCAAAGTCGAAGAAGGAGAAGACCCCGTCAAAAGAGGTGGCAACGCCGTCACCATCGATGGCGCGTTCTCCGAAGCCTACGGCGATCACGGCTACACCCTCGTCATGGGGCCCAATGCCATCCGCCTCGCCGAGCACTCCCACTTCGAATCCATCACCCACTTCCTCGACTGCGATGACGACATGATCCCAAAGCTCCGCGCCCTCCGAAAGTATGAAACACCCCGTACTCTTTCTGAGACCCACGAATCACAGGACCTCCAAGCCCAGCTCTGCTCCCTCAACAACCTCCTCCAAGCCTACCGCTCCGGCACCGTCACCGAGCAGTAGAGGCAACCGCTCCCAATCCGGAGCATAGACTTCAGTCTGTTCTCGGAACCCAAGCGCAAGGCCCCCAACCAAGCATTCAATTATTAAAAATTGGACGTTCAGCGTTCGGCGTTCAGCTCCCAACCCGTTTCGCATACTCAAAATCCAACCCCGTCACCCCACCCGCCGAGTGTGTCGAAATCGAAACCCTCACCTTCCTCCATTGAATCAACAGATCAGGGTGATGATTCATCTCCTCCGCCACCTCCCCACATTTCCGGGCAAACTCCACCCCCTCCAAATAACTCCCGAACCTAAAACTCTTCACAAGCTCCCCATCCTCAATTCCCCACCCGGGCACTTCCTGCAAGCACGCCGCCAACTCCTCTGAATTCAATAGTTCACTCATCTCCCAAGACTGCCCCGACCACTATCGTCCCGTCAATTTCGAACAATCCACCCCTACCACTGTCTCAACCCATCATGAAACGCCTCGGCATCATCACGGCCCTCATCCTCGGCGCCTGCATTACCCTGGCCTTCGTTTCATACTACCTCGACGCCCGTCTCCCTCGCGCCACCGCCACCATTCAGGTTCACCCCAACCCGAATCTTCACCCCAACCTCCAGATTCGCCCCAACTCGAATTTTCACCAATGAGAAGTAGAATCGCCTGCTGAGAAGGTTCTCAGTCCTAAATTTCTCGGATCTGTCCTTCAAAGCCTCAACTTTCCCGCAAGCGATCAAAGCATCAACAACTTCAAAATTTCTACGACCATCAAAATTCGCCGCGGTACCGATTTCTTCGATATCACCGTCAAGCACTCCTCCCGCTCCACCGCTGCTTCTCTCGCAAATGCCATTGCCGAAGCCTACGTCCACCAAAGGGCTTCAGCCGAAAACAGCCGCGCCGAGAGCGCCCTCAAGGCCCTCGACAACGAACTTCAAAAACAACGAAATCTCGTCATCACCCAACGAGAGGAACTCACAACTTTCCTCAAAAAACACAACTTCACCTCCGCCGATCAGCCTCTCCCCAAACCTGAAGACCTCCCACTTGAAGACGGGATCGATGACATTGCAAGATCTCTGGCACAACACACTTACCGACAAGCCAAAGAAACTTGCGAGCAGTCTCGCGCCATGCTCCGCGAAATGAGGCTCAAACAACAAAAAGCCCGTGTCTTCCTCAAAATGCCCCGCACCCCCGTCACCATCCACGAGCGCGCCAAATAGCACATTTCCCGCCCCAAGTGGGCGAAACTAACGAAGCCTGGGGCAGAGCACAGCGCCGCCCTGGGTTTTATCCATCCAGAACCAAGGGCCAAGCCAACCGCCGCTCAACAGCGCCCCCACAGAGATCACCCCCATTCTCTCTCGCACCCAAATACCCCGCCTAATGATTGACGTCGCCGGCTTCTCTCTTCTACTCTTTGGCACCTTGGCCATCCTCTTTCTCCTCCGCCAAACCCGCCGCCAAACCCGCCGCAAAAGCACCCTGTCAAAACGCGCCATTTGGGGACTTGCCATCGCCGGCACTCTCGCCTCCATCCTTGCCGGGCTCCTCTGGTTTGTCGTCAGTCTGATCATCGCAATCTCGAATACCCCGCATTGGCCAAACTCAGGCCAAGGGGCTCCCATCTGGGTCAATCCTCTATTCGAGCAAGCAGCGCCAGGAGGCATCATCGTCAGCCTGACAAGCCTCTTCTTTCTTTGGCGTTTTCTCAGAAGAAGAATGCCTCATTCAACATTCGAAGATTGAACAGATCGGGAGATTGAGAGTCCAAGATTCCCAATGAGACTTCTCCCAATCCTCCTCATCTTGGCACTCTGCCCCGGCGCTCCCGCCAACCCTCCCCGCGTTCGACTCATCTCCGCCTCAGAAAACGCGGCCCTCATTCGCGTCGGCGACGGCTCCCCTGAAGCGAGAATTACCAACCTCGTCCATTCGCTCCATACCGCCGGCATCAGCTCCTTTACCTTCGAGACCAAAAGCGACCGCCTTCTCGAAAAACTCAAGCCCATCTGGCTCGACTCCGGTATCAAGAGCATCACCATCAAGGCACCCTCTCCTCCCTCATCCACCACCTTTCCCAAGGTCGACCCCATCACCGCCCGTGCCACCCTCGCCGGGATCGATCACGAACTCGAACGCGAAATCTCCCGCTTCGAAGCCCACCGTAAAGCCCTCGTCACCTTCGTCTATCATCACGGCGTCCCCGAGGAAGATGACACTTCATCCCCCGAGACCCTCGCCCATCAAAAAGGAGAAGCCGAAAACCAACTCGCCACCATCCTCGACGCCCCTCTCGAGGACCGCCTCACCCTCGCTGCCCGAATAAAAATCACCGACAATCCCGTCGCAAAACATCTCAAATCCCACCAAGAAGCCGCCCGGGAAAAAGCCGCACTTGTCACCTCCGGCTTTGGTGCCAAGCATCCCAGAATCATCGCCACCAACCAAGAAGCCGCCGCCACCCACCAACTCGCCGTCGATGAACTCGGCGCCATCGAAGAAGCGCTCCGCATCCAAATCTACCAACTCGGCAAACGCAGCCAGCACCTCGAGGCGTGGCAAAAACTTCCCCAGGACGAACGCGCATCCCGGGAACAAACCTATCAGACAACGAGAGCTTCTTACGAAATCTCCCTCCGCCAAATTCAAGTATTGAATGCCACTAAAGAAGCCGCAAAGCGATCTCTCAACCGGTAAGATTGAGATTTCCCAGTGACGTCGATCCTCTTGTTTCATAGTCTCCCCCACATGAAACTTCTCGTCACCCTGCTTGCCTTGACCGCCGGCGCCTTCGCGAAACAAAATATCCTCTTCATCTGCGTCGATGACCTCCGCCCCGAACTCAAATGCTTTGGTGCCGAATACATCCACTCCCCGCACATCGATGCCCTCGCCGCCCGTGGCCGCGCCTTCACCCGCCACTACGTCCAGGCTCCTACCTGCGGCGCCTCCCGCTACGCCCTCCTCACCGGCACCTATGGCCCCGGCGGAAATGGCGCCCTCTTCGCCCGCTCAAAAAACATCAAGCACCCTTCCCTCCCAGCCTACCTTCGCGAAAACGGCTATACCACCGTCTCCGTCGGCAAGGTCAGCCACCATCCCGGCGGTCGCGGCGGCAAGGATTGGAACGATGACGCCCAACCCGAGATGCCCAACTCCTGGGACCGACACCTCCTCCCCGCCGGAAAATGGCAGCACCCGCGCGGCTGGATGCACGGCCTCGCCAATGGTGAAATTCGCGGAAACGCCAAAAATATGGACCTTTTCCAGGCCCTCGAAGGTGACGACAGCATCTACCCCGACGGTCCCTCCGTTGACGAAACCCTCAAGCAACTCGACCAGCTCGCCGCGGGGACCAAAAAAGGAAAGCCCTTCTTCCTCGCCACCGGCATCCTCCGCCCCCACCTCCCCTTCGGAGCTCCCGCCAAACACCTTGCTCATTACAAGGACGCCAAACTCCCACCCATTTCTCATCCCAAAAAACCTGAAGGCAAAACCACCTGGCACGGCTCCGGTGAGTTCATGAAATACAATCGCTGGGGCAAAAATCCCAACAGCGACCCCGCCTTCGCCCTAGAAGTCCGCCGCCACTACGCCGCCTGCGTCACCTATGCCGACGCCCAGGTTGGAAAAATCATCGCACGCCTCAACAAGCTCGGCCTCGCCGACAACACCCTCATCGTTCTCTGGGGTGACCACGGCTGGCACCTCGGCGAGCACGCCATCTGGGGAAAACACGCTCTCTTCGAAGAATCCCTCCGTTCCCCCCTTATCGTCGTCGCCCCTCAGGTCAAGCAACCCGGCACAAGTACGCAGTCCGTCGTAGAAACCATCGACCTCTTCCCCACCCTCTGCGACCTCCTTGACTTAAAAAAGCCCGACTTCCTCGACGGTTCATCCCTCCTCCCCATCCTCAAAAACCCCGCTACCACCTCAAAAGGCCACGCCATTTCCTACAACAACAAGGCCCGCACCATCCGCACCGCCACTCACCGCCTCATCAAGCACAGCAACGGCCACCTCGAACTCTACGACCACACCACCCCGGAAAGGGAAACCAAAAACCTCGCCAAGGAAGATCCCAAGCTCGCCGCCAAGCTCGAATCGCTCCTCTCCAAATAGCCGAAAGCTCCATCTTTCGGAACCACCCGCGCTCACTTACCCTCAATAAAATCTCTCGCACCAATTGCCACTTCCCGGACCGTCGATCCCGCGTCCTCTGCGGGAGTCGCCAAAAGCACGATCATTGATAGCTCCGTATTCCTTAAACGAAAGAGGCATGCGACTGGCGCCACCGGCACCGGAGCTGCTCTTCACGGGTTAATATGCGAGCAACTCTATCACTTTCGAGACTCCCGGGGTCGCCTGTTCGTATGGCCGTCTTGTCCTCCGGTTTTGTCTCCCATAATCCGTGTGAGTTTTTCCAACCCGTGTCACTGATCAACTCGGGAAAAGACTTTCAGCGTTTGAGTAACCGGATCAGCTTCTCCTCATAGACAAGGCGCTTGGTGGACTGAGCACGGATCACATCGCGTGTCTTCGAATCGTCGAGATGCTGCTGGGTGCGCGTCCGGTCCTCCTCGGCAATCTGCAGCAAGGATCGCGGGTCGCTTGCGCTACGGAAAGACAGGTCAGCACCGTGCGATAGTAGGCTGGAAACGACAGCTAGGTTCTTCTCGAAGTTCACCGTTTGGGTGTGCTTCTGCACCGCGACGAAGAGCGCTGTCTTTTTGTCACCTGGCGAACCGAAGGCGAGGTTCGGGTCCGCGCCACTGCGTAATAGGTAGCGCACTACCTTGGGGCAGTCGTTGTCCACCGCAACTCCCAGCGCCGTGCGCCCATGGTATTCTCCATTCGGTCCGGCACCATTCTGTAGCAACCAGCGCACCACGTCGAGATTGCAGCGATCACAAGCCGCCAACATTACTACACCGTGGATTTCTTCGTTGCGAAACGAAACGCCTCCACGTTGCAATCTAGAGAGGAGCGACGGATCTCCGTATTCACCCGCTCGCATCAGTGCCTCCGAATCGATTCTCGCCCCGTGCTCCAGCAGCAAGTCGACAATGGCAAAGTGTTTGCCGCGAATCGCTTCCCGGAGGGCAGTCGATTCCGCGTAGTTGCCTCCTGTCGACATAAAACTGAAATGAATGAACTCCGATTTGACATTCGGATCGGCTCCGGCATCAAGCAACTTCGTTGCCGCATCCTGATGTCCCTTCCAAGCCGCAAACATAAGAGCAGTCCATCCATACCTACTCAATTCATTGACGGTGTTCCCTTCATCAATGAGACGCTGCACTTCACCGCTGTCGCCCGTGCGGGCAGCCAGCATCATCGGCGTGACCTCAGAAGTCGGGTTGCTGCAGGCGAACAACAGCGCCACCGAGGCCATTCCTCCGATCCGAAGAATGGCTTGCCTTGGCCATAGTCGGTTATTCATAGGCTCAGCTTACCCTCGAGTTGAAACCTGTCCATCTTAGTTCCACAGGGATACGTTGAAGCCATTTTTAGGAGACCGTTTTGTTAGTATGCTGACAGCCTGTGATATTTATCACTGCCCCCAAGGGTGATCAACACCCCCTCTATTTCAAGAAAAACTGCAGTTGAACTAACGATATCGGAGACACCGATAGGACCGTGCCTTCTCACGAAATTTCCTGATGATATCAACCCACAAACCAATGATCTGGCAGAGAAATCTCCCTGGTTTGCAGCCCCTCACCAAGCCTTGCACCCCCACCAATCACTTCGACCGCCCATCGACAAATTTTTTCGCATCCAAGGCCGCTTCCCTGACATCAGAATCTTCATCATCCACCAGCTTCTCCAGAATTTCAGAAGCATCCTCACCATAATGATTCACGATAGCCCGAAGACATGCCACTCGGGTTAGATGAAGCAGAGATGAGTCCAAAGATCCCTTCAAAAGGTACTCTCTTGTAGATCGATTCTCAATCTCACCAAGAAGGAGCCCCGACTTCCACGAAATCTCTCCCCCGCCAGTCGAAAGCAACCAACCACCTAACGAGTGAACAAAATGGTCTTCAACTTTCAACAAGCTCTCTTGCCCTTCCAGTAACCCATGCAAAGCATACAAATAGTCACTAAGGTATCCTGACTCCCCTGGAACCCCCTTCGAAATAGCCTCAATGAGGGGAGCTACAAATTCCTCCCGATTGAGTTCAAGTAAAAGTGAAGCAAACGGATGGGTGTTTGCTATGGCCTCTGGATTACCAGTAATCATTTGAAGATGATCTACAACTTCTTAAATTCGATTCACGTTAACCTCGTAAAGGTACTGTAATGCCTCATTGCAGCTCGACGACTTCGAGAGCACTGAAAAAAATTGATCGATATTCATTTTTAACAAAGAGCACACAAGTAAGAGGAGCCACTATAACACAAGCCCTCTAAAAGTTCCGTGTCTTCAGCGTATTCCGCAGTTCAATAGAACCCCAAGCCCATTCTTAATGGCTCACCAAAGCTCTGTTCACACTTTGCCAGAAACTTCCTGACCCAATCCATGCCATCGGTTCCGGGCAATCTCAATCCAGACCCTTTATGTCAACTGGTGCTGGAGGGCTGTTGGATCGTTTGCGGTGCGCTTGGCGGTTTCCAGATCGATGAGGCCTTTGCGGACAAGAGTGGCCAGTGATCTTTCAAGGGTGATCATTCCTTCCTCGCTCCCGGTAAGCATGGCGTTGCGTATAAAGTGGTCCTGACCTTCTCTGATTCCATTGGCGACCGCCGGGGTCACTAGCAGTTTTTCAATCGCAGGGACCAATCCGCCAGCCCTGGCAGGAATGAGTCGTTGCGACAGCACCGCTCGCAGTGACAAAGCCAACTGGGTGCGGACATGGGACTGCTGATGCCCCGGAAAGACGTCGACAATGCGGTTGATCGCAGTCGATGAACTCCCGGAATGGAGGGTAGCAAGGACCAGGTGGCCAGTCTCGGCAGCAGTGAGAGCAGCTGAGATTGTATCGAGATCGCGCAGTTCGCCCAACAAGATCACATCCGGACTTTCGCGCAGGGCCGCCCGAAGCCCCGTGGCGAAGCTCTCGACATTACTTCCGACCTCGCGCTGGTGAATCATGCACTTGATCTCGCGGTGTTCATATTCAATGGGATCCTCAATGGTGATGATATGCCTTGGGCGGCTCCGGTTGAGATAGTCCACAAACGCCGCCAGAGTCGTCGATTTTCCCGACCCCGCGGTCCCGGTCACAAGCACCAGGCCACTGGAAAACGTGGCCAGTTGATAAAGATCTTCAGGAAGAGAAAGTTCCGGGAGCTGCGGCACCTGGCGGCGGATGGGGCGAAGCGCAGCAGCTACGCCGTCAAGATGACGAAAGACATTAATCCGGATTCGACACGGCCCATCCGGTAATTCCCAGCGCACCGCGAAATCGACACTGCCGGATTGCTCAAGTTCGCGCCGGGCTCCTTCGTCGGGCAATAATCCAAGGATTTGCCCACGACCAGGAGTTCCTGCATCAATTGAACGAATCAAACCGTCTCGGCGAATGCGCGGTGGTTTGCCGGATGACAGAAAGAGATCGGAGGCGTTTTTTAAAAGAGCTTGGTCGAGCAAGGAGACAAGCTCTGGATCTGGACGGACAGGACTCGACTCGTCCTCGCAGGCATGCGTGATTCCTGGTGGGGCTGACGGCTGGGTGAAGTCAGCCACGGCGCGAGCGAGAGGATCTTCATCCACAGACACCTTCCGCGAAACACTCCCCGGAGAATGAATTTCGATCCGGTATTCCGAACCGTCCGGTTGGATATGGTAGCCAAATTCAATGCCATCGATTGAGCGAAAGCTCCCCTCATTCTCATCCTTTTCGCCAGTGATTTCCTTCGCGATTCGCCCCAACATTTCTCCTCCGAGCCCCGGCATCGAAAGGTCGATGTGCTCTCCCCGTGTCAGGAGGAAGGGGGGACGATTTGAAACCAGCACTAATTTCTCGGAACCACGTTCCACCATCAACTTTAGAAATGTATCAATCACCGCCATAAATTTACCACAGGATCTTGTCCCACCCCTTTAATGCCTGCCAGAGATTTTCTTTTCTAATAAAAGTCGGAAAAGCAGCACCGCCCGGGTTCAGAAAAGGGATTTTTTGAATCAGCCATCGTAATGATTGACCGCCCCTCATCCTCACTTAGGTCTAAAGTGCTTATAGCTCCCCGAAACTCAACCCAAACTTCCCCAAAAACTTCCTGACCCGATCCGAGTCATTCGGATTCGCCTTCTTCTTCCGCGACTCCGCAAACAACTTCCGCCCCGCCTCGCTCAGCGACTTCGATTCCCGACAAACCGCCACCACATGCGCCAATTGCACCCGGTCAAAGGTATCAATCTCCCCCTCAACCAAGTCCCCCAACCCATCGT
>CAJXVQ010000196.1 GCA_913060685.1 uncultured Verrucomicrobiales bacterium | reverse complement strand
CTACACAGAGTAGATCGTCGGCAGCGTCAGATGTGTATAAGAGACAGCTTCGGTGGCGAGTTGGTCGATGTTAGGCGTCTTGATCTTGGTGGAGCCGAAGCAGCCGAGGTCGCCGTATCCCTGGTCATCGGTGAAGATGATGATGAAATTGGGCTTATCGGCGGCGCGCGCGAAGAGGCCGGTGGCCATAAAAACGAGGAGGAGGATCTTGCTCATGAAAAACGATCCTGCCTCCTTGCGGGATTTTTGGAAGAGGAATTGAACGTCGAACGCCGAACTTCCAATTTTGAATCTCGAATGCCGGAGACTTTGAATCTGTGCTGGAAGGCCTCAAGGTGTTGAGAAGGGCTTGTGTGAGATTCGCATGTTGAATCCGTCATTGATTGAGGGTAAATCTTGGGCGACGGTTTCGATTTCGAACCAATATCCCTTCCATGAAAAAATACCTAATCTATTACTTTGTGATTTTCACTATTTCGCAAATCGCGTCTGGTGTGACTCTTCTGCGGGTTGAAGGAACGTTCGAGACGGTGATTGAAGGTGACTGGCCCCTCGTTGGGGAGTCTTTTGAGGTTGAGATCCCTTATGAAGTGACTGACCCTGTCTCTCTTGAAGGCCCGAATCGCAGTTCCTTTATGTTATTTAACCAGACGATTTTGCGATATGGATCCCAAGAGTTTGTGCTGGATTTGACAGTAGGAGGAGTGCGGGTTGACGAGGATTCTGGTAGTTCGTCCATAAGCTTCGGTCCTCAAAGCCAGTTGGGTGGGCCATCGGGTCATTTTATCGGGCTGATTTTTCAGAGTGACGAACCATTTTGGGGCGATATGGGGGTTTTGCCCGCTTCGCTGGAAGATTGGCGTTTGGATGAAGCAGAGTTCATGTTTAAATTTACCTACGAGAGCATTGAAGGGGCTGGGACTTACGTGGTAGCAGAGAGTTCCAGCTATACTCATTTGTCGATCACAACAATTCCCGAGCCAAGTCGGATGACCGTCTTGTTGATGAGCCTGCTCCTGGCAGGCCTGCGACGACGAAGATAAGCTTGAAATGAGGGTTTTTGCGTATCCCTGCGTCAATGGCCGTAAAATGAAGGGGCAAATACTCTCCCGATAATCTTTCCCTATGGGTGTAGGGGCATTCTGGAGAAAGCTCTTCCGTTGAGCATGCTTAAAAACGCTCGCCGGGTCCGGTGTTCCAGAGGAGATGCATTTCTTCGAGGGTGGGATTTTTGGCGGGGCGAATGATGCGGAAGCCGAGACCCCAGTTGTCGGTGTGATACCAGAGGGACTTGGGGTCCTGGGGATCGGTGTTTTTCCAGCTTTGATCGGAAGGGAGGCGGGCGCCCGAGCGATGGTCTTCGGGATCGAGGTCCCAATTTCCTCCGCGGGAGATCCGGGGGTAGCGCTTGGGGGAGAGGGCGAAGGGATTGACGGTGCCTTCCGGGTGCTGGCTGTAGTCAGGGAGGTAGGCATCGAGGGTCCACTCGCTGACGTTGCCGTGCATGTCGTAGAGTCCCCAGGGGTTGGGCTTCTTGGTGCCCACGGGTTGGTAGGAGCCGTCGGAGTTGTCATAGTGCCAGGCGTATTCGCTCAGCTTGGAGACATCATCGCCAAAGGAGTAAGCCGTGGTGGTGCCGGCGCGACAGGCGTATTCCCACTCGGCTTCGGTGGGAAGGCGGTAGTAGTGGCCGGTTTGGGCGGTGAGCCATTCGCAAAATTTCGAGGCGGCGTGCTGGGTCATGGCCACGGCGGGGTATTTGCCATCGTAGCCGGCGTCATTCCCCATGCTGTTGTGCATGGGCATGTAGGCGGGAGTGGGTTGTGAAATGGCATCGAGTAGATCAGGATTACTCTGGAGGGGAGCCTCGGGTGAAAGCTTGTTGCCATCGAGATCCAGGGAGCCGTCTTTGTTCCGGTTTTTGCCATTCTCCATGAAGGATTGATAAAGCTTCCAGGTGATTTCCTTGGAAGCCATCCAGAAGGGCTCAACCTTGATTGTCTTTTGCGGGCCTTCGTCCTTTGAGCGATCGGCTTCGGTGTCGGGGGTGCCAAGAGTGAATTCTCCGCCGGGGATGGGGAGCATTTCGAGGGTGGCCCCGCCGGATTTGGGGACGGTTTCGGTGTAGGCCTCGAGGTCGCCCTCGGGAACTTCTTTCAGGGTGGGGAAGATCTTCTCGGTGACGGGGAGGAACTTGGCGGCTTTGTCCGGAAGCATACCCGGGATGATATTGAGCCCGCCGGTTTCCATGGGGGCGGCGGCAGCTTCCGCGGCTGCAATTTCGGCTGCGGATGGCTCGGCCTCTTCTTTGACAAGGAACGAGTAGGGTTTGCGATCACAGCAAGAGCTGAGAAGGGCGCAAAGCGAAAGGGTCAGGCAGGGAAGAGGACGCGGGCGTATCATGATATGGAGGCAGTGACACCGCTACTTAAACGGATTCCATGATCTATCAAGCCTTCTTGGTTGACGGCTTCATGAAATCAGACAGTCTCCTGATCGATATGAAACAAATTGGTTTTTGCCTAAGTGCATTAATGTTGGGGTCTGTGGTGAGTGCGCAGGATGTCTTGAAGCCTTTGGTGGTTGTGGGTCAGCGGGATTCTGTGGCTGAGGGAAATGTTGATGTGGATGGGCTTGAAGCCGAGCGCTTGAGTGACCTACTGGGCTATGTTCCCGGGTTCGCTTCCGTGGCTGCGGATTCAGCAGGATATGGTGATATTTTGGCCGTTCGAGGCTCGGCAAACACCTTGTTTTTTGGTGGTGCCGGAGTGGCGATGGTGGTGGATGATGTGCCTTACGGAGACGTTTTCGGCTATTCGACCGAGTTCTTTGATCTTGATTCCTTCACCCTCCACCGGGGGCCACAGGGGTCGCGTTTTGCCCGGAATGGAGTGGGTGGCTTGATCGAGATGAGGACGATGGGCCCGACCGAGGAGTGTGAGGGTGCCTTCAGTGCCGAGTATGGGAGCTACAATCTGCTTCACCTCCGTTTTCGTTCGAGCGGACCGATCGATGATAAGTGGTCGTATGCTTTCCAGAGCTATTACAAGGAGCGTGACGGATACGTGGACAACCTCACCTTGGGTAAAGAGACGGACACTCGTGAGCAGCTTGGACTTCTGGGGAGTCTTTATTACAGTCCCAGTGCTGATTTTCAGATGCGCTTTCGTGCGATGTATGAGCGCACCCGCGATGGGAGCCAGCGCTTGACCGCTCTTCCCGGAGTCGCCTCGGCATTCGGCCCGATCATTGATAGCACGCGTGCCCAGGATCCCTTTGAAGTCACCAGCGATTTGGCGGGGCGGACCGAGATTGACCGTTTACAGCTCTCACTGCATCTTGATCAGGATTTGGGTTGGGCGAATTTCAAGTCCATCACGGCATTCTCAAGCTGGGAGCTGGGTCCGAACACCGTGGACTTGGATCTGTCTCCGATTCCCGCATCGAGGTCATCGATTGATCAGGAGCAGGATCTCTGGAGCCAGGAGTTCCGATTGCAGTCTTCCGAGGAAGACAGTCTTCGTTGGACGGCTGGTTTGGCCTATCTGTGGAAGGATAACGAAGGGGTTGCGAACCGATTTTTTGGAACCGGGCAATTCACCTTTGCCGATCAGTTCACCAGCTTCGAAATCGAGGAGGAGAGCGTCGCGCTTTTCGGGAATGTGCAGTTTGATGCCAGTGATAGCCTGACTTTTGAGGTCGGCGGAAGACTTGAGTATGTTGATAACTCCATCGTGCGTAACAAGTTAGACCTTGGTAATTCCAGTCCGATGTTCTTCCCGCCGGTTTATCCGACTCTCCGGGGCGAGAGTGATGGGTGGTATTTTTCTCCCTCACTGGGGGCGAATTACGCGTTAAGCGCGGAGACCAGTGTGTTTGCGCGGACCTCGGTTGCTTTTAAACCTCAGGGATTTACTGCATTTAGCGATAATCCGAATACCGCCGAATTTGATGAAGAGCAGTCTTGGGAGACCGAGGTGGGAGTTCGCTTCCTGAATCCCGAAAACACCGTGGGAGCCGAGCTTCGTGGATATTACAAGCAGATCGACGACTACCAGTTCAACCGGAGCGCCGGGATCACCGACTTTATCATTATCAATGCTGACCGCGTTGAGGCGCTCGGTGTTGAGGGCGAGCTCTTCTGGAAGCCGGTTGACGGCCTGACGGTGCAAGCCACCGCCGGTTGGAACCAGATAGAGTTTGATGACCACACTGATGCGGGTGGAAACAGCCTGAACGGGAATGACGTTCCCTTCCTCCCTGAGTTTACCGCAGGATTGGCGCTGAGATACGACTTTCAGAGTGGGTTCTTTGTTCAAACCGGAGTGCGTGCTGTCGGCGCGACATTTTATGAAGAGACCAATGATGACACCTTCAGACAAGGCTCCTATCAAGTCTGGGACGCTCAGATCGGCTATCAGGCTGAAAGCTGGAATGCGGTCGTCTTTGCTCGGAATTTGTTCGACGAAGATTATTACGCTTTCCTAAACAACCAGATCGCCGCCGGGGTCCCGGGAGACCCTCAGGTCTTTGGTGTTCGCGTCGGTTTGGAATTTTAATGTAAATACAAGATAGTTTGGGCTTGTCAGCGGGGCGGTTTTGTGGTTTTCCACTCCACCCGCGGGCGAATTCCCACCCGCTTACTTTTGGAGTTATGGATGCAGACAATATCGTTCCGTTCGAAGCACCCACTCCTCCTCCTCGTTCCAGTGCGATCCCTATGAAAAACGATCTTGTTGAAAAGGCTGCTGAAATTGTTCCAGACCCTCTCGTGCTTATTAATCTCGTGTCAAAGCGCGTTGCTCAATTGAACCAAGGTCGCTCCCCCTTGATCAATGCGATTCCCAGTATGGGAATGGCCGATATTGCTCTCACTGAGATCATCGAGGGCAAGATCAAGCTCATCGATGGGCCCAAGTTTTAATTTAGGCTTGCTGCCATCCGGACAGGCGCCTGTTATACCGTGTCATGTCTCAAGAAGTAGCCACCAACAAACGAGCGCGCCGTGATTACATTATCACGGAGACCTTCGAGGCTGGCTTGGTGCTGCGTGGCACCGAGGTGAAGTCGATCCGAGACGGCAAGGCGAGCATCTCGGAATCCTTTGCAAGGATTGAGCGGGGTGAGTGCTGGCTTTATGGATGTGATATCCAGCCGTGGCAGACTGCCGGGATCTATTTCCAGCACGAGGCGAAGCGACCGCGGAAGCTTCTGCTTCACAAGAACGAGATCCTAAAGCTCTCACAAGCGACCCTGCAAAAGGGGTTTACCCTCGTGTGCTTAAAGCTCTACTTCAAGGGGCGTCGCGTGAAAGTCCAGCTGGGCCTTGGTAAAGGAAAGGGTCATAGTGATCAGAGGCAGGATCTCAAGAAGAAGACCGAGCTGAGAGAGGCTCAGCGCGAGGTTGCGCGTTTCAACAAGGGTCGCGGACTTTGAAAGGAGAAGGGCGGCGAGTTGCGACCCGTCAACTATCGGTGGGTTGGTTTGGCAAGCTGTTTAAAAATCGGCTGAAGGTCATCGGCCTCCTGGTATTTCTCGGCGAGATTGGCGGACATGCGCTCAAATTTTTTGGGGGCGTGTTCGGGGAGAGGGGAGAAATGATTGCCGTATTTTGCGAGTTCTTTTTCCGAGAAATCGTCGAGAGCTTCAAGACCTTTGACGTGGATCACGGTCTCGGGATTGCGGGTAAGCTTGGAGTGAAGTCGTTCGACCTCCTGTTTGAAGCGGCCACGCAGTTTGCACTCCTTGGTGAGCATGCGGGTAAGGTAAGCTGCATCTCCTTCGGAAGTCTCGGCGAGCTCCTTGAGCCACGGGAGGGCTCGTTTCTCAAAGGCGGCTGCTTCAGCTCCGCGTGAGGCAAGGTTTTCGTAGAGTCCCTGGGCATACATCCAGGTCATGCCAATCGCGATGTCCCCGGACTCCGGCATTTCGCGGGTTCCCTCATAGAGATAGTGGGTTCCTTCTTCTCCGAATTTCGCGGCGGCCCAAGCGGTAAGGTATCGGTTGCTGCTATTGGTGCTGCCGGCCATGAAATGGTGTCCTTCATTGACGGCGGTCATGTCGGGGGTGAAAAATCCGGAGACGGTGAAAGTTCCCGCGCTTTTCATTTTGGCGGAATTCTGGAAGGCGGCTGCGGCTCCGCTTTTATCGCCTCCGAAGTGGACGGCCTCTCGATTAATGGAAAATTCCCGGCCCAGTTTTGAGAGCACGCTCCGGGAGTGGGCCATATTGTTGATGAGAGTGACCTGGCCTTCATTCCGGGCCTCCACCGGGCTGGCAATGATCATGCCGAGAACGTCGGCGGCTTCACTGAAGCGTTGCAGGGTCCCGGGTTTGGCCCCATCGGACTGGGTCCAGATCAGGACCGGGGAGCGAAGTTCCGGGTCGAGGTCCTTGGGAAGGTAGAGGTGGTAAGAGGTGTCGGCGTCAGCTTTCAAGGGACCGCGATGAATGCCCGTAGTGACGGCTTGTGGAGGTGCTTTCCTGCCGAAGTGTTCTTCGAGAAAAGCTTGGTCGGCTTTTGAGAATTCGGCGATGCCGATGGTTAATTCCCGTCCATCTTTGGTGACGAGTTGGACCGATCCGTTAGGAGTCATTTCAGTGGCCTTACCCGTGACCCGGTTCCCGGATATGGAAGTCCACGAGCGTAGCCCGGTGGGTTCAACAGCACCCGCATGACATGAAAGTGCAAGGATTAGAGTGGCGAGAGGCCGGAACTTCATAATGTCCACTTGACCATACCCAGGCCAGCTTGTCAAAGAGAGAGAAGGGATCAAGCCTCCCTGATGGCAAGAACCGCAGCGCTCATATCGGGAGCTCCAAAGGTGGAGGAGCCGGCCACGAAGACGTTGGCGCCGGCAGCGCTGGCGATGGCGGCGGTCTCGGATCCGATCCCACCATCAACTTCGATGTGGTAGCCGAGCTTGTTCTCGGAGCGGTATTTCACCCCGGCTTCGATCTTGGGCATGACCTCGGACATGAACGACTGTCCGCCAAAGCCGGGCACCACGGTCATGACGAGCAGGAGATCAATGTCATCAAGGTAGGGTAGGACCGCGTCAAAAGGAGTGGCCGGGTTTAAGGCGAGTCCCGCTTTGCAGTTAGCGTCGCGGATGGACTTCAAGGTTGCCGCGACATCGTGGTCCGCTTCCGGCTCGACGTGGACGGTGATGAGATCAGCCCCGGCAGCGATGAAGCGCGGAAGGAAATGATCCGGGCGGGTAATCATCAAATGGACATCGAGGAAGATATCGTTGGTCTCATGAACGGCTTGGATGACAGCAGGTCCAAAAGAGATGTTGTCAACAAAGTGACCGTCCATGACGTCCAGATGCATCCAGTCGGCACCAGCGTTGATGGCGCGGGATGTTTCCCCGCCGACGCGACCGAAATCGGCGGCAAGGAGAGATGGGGCAACGATGCGATCTTGAAAAGTCCACTTTTTCACGCCGCAACTCATAGGGGGAATTTCCCCCTGTGGCGCGAAAAAAATCCGGGAGCCGGGAAGTCGGCTACTTCACGATCGGGCGGATCACGGTGGCGTGCTCGTCAAAGCGGGCTTGTGCACCGGCCCCTTCCAGCAGGTATTTCAGGGCTACAGACAGGGGAATATTTTTCATCTTTAGCGAAACCTTGTTTTCCTTGATCGTGCCGGTGGGATCCTGAATCACGAAATTGGGAGAGAACTTTTTCCCGGTCGCTTGCGTCGCCAATTCATTGAGTGCTTCGAGGGCGTCCTCAAGGGTCGCGTTGTTGAAGTCGACCTTCGGAATGAGGGTTGCTTTGAAGAGCTCCTTGCGGCGTGCCAGCTTGGCTCGCGCGTTCAGTTCGGGAATACGGCCCAGTTGATACTTCGCCGGAGAGTATCCCGGCTTGAGCTTGAGAACGTTTTGGAAGGCCACTTTGGCATCCTCCGGCTTTCCCATTTTCAGGGCGTTCATTCCTTTTTGATACCAGGCGGCGGCATCAAGGTCTTTGTTTTTCGTCTCCTGGGCCAGTCCGGCGCATGTTAGCGACAGGCCTACGGCCATGAGGGCTTTCAGTTTTTTCATTGTTTCTTGGGATTAGGTTGGTGTTTTAGGTTCTCGATTTCACGAAGACCCGTTAAGCAAGATATCAATCAATTAAGGAGGCGTCAAGATCATGGCTCCGGGTAATCAGATGAAATACGGCTCAAAGAGTCTGCTAGGATTTCAATCTCGACAAAGCATACTCTTTCGAGCAGTGTTCATTAAACCACATTAAGCAATGGCCGAGAAACTTACAAATCGTCAACAGGAGCTCTTAGACTTTCTTAAACTATCGCAGAATCAGAACGGTTTGATGCCTTCGACTCGTGAGATTCAGGCCCATTTTGGTTTTGCGAGCCAAACGGCCGCGATGAGTCATCTACGGGCTCTCGAGCGGAAAGGGGTGATTGTTCGTCTCGCCGGTAAGGCGCGGGCAGTTGTTTTTCCGGAAGATTTGGAACGCGAGGAAATTGTCGATATTCCCATCTACGGAAGTATTGCCGCAGGGATGGCTGAATCTGTGGAGGAGGAGAAAGAGGGCTGTATTTCAATTGATATCGCTTCGCTTGGGATTCCCCGTAATGCGCGCACGTTTGCTCTCAAGGTCAGGGGGGAATCGATGATCGATGCCCATATCTGCGATGGAGATACGGTCATTCTGGAGTTCAGGGAGCCCCGCCATATGGATGTCGTGGCAGCCTTGATCGATGGGGAGACCACGCTGAAGCGCTTTGTGATGGAAAAAGGACGACCTTTCCTCCGCGCTGAGAACGAGCAATTTCCTGATATCATTCCTGCTCGTGAGCTCGTCGTGCAAGGTGTGATGGTCGGTCTTTTGCGCAACGGCAGAGTTTAGTCTGCCCCGGAGGAGGGGGGTAAGTTCGGGCTGGAAAGAGTTTTCCGGGAGCTTTTGCGTCCGTAGTCCTTTGAGCAAACCGGGCATGGGGTAGGAAGATCACAAGGTTGATGGTCGTGTTTGCAGGGGGTCTTGGGACAAGGTGTTCCGAGAATGACGTGGACTTCCTCAGGGATACCATGAAGATCATTTGCGGGATTTTGTAAGAGAATGGGCGATGGGTGTGGATTCGTTATTCGAGTCGCCGGGTCTTGGCAAAAGGGGATTGGAATGAGATCCCGGTTGTGCTTCTATTTCCTTCCGCCCGGTCGGCTATCAGCCGTGGGCTTGATCGCAATAACTTTAAATGAACACTCAATTTTTGATTTTAACCGGGCTGGCTTTTTTGATTGGTCCGCTTGTGGTGAATGGGGCGGGTATTTCCTCGGAGCATTCTGCCAAGAAGAAGAAAAAAGAGAAAAAGGAGAAGAAGAAAGATAAGGGATCTGGTGATTGGTGTAAGACGCTCCAGGACTTTGGAGAGCTCTACGATAAGAAAACCAAGAAGAATCCTTGGGTTCAGAAGGTCGAAGTTTTTGGCCGTTACCAACAGCAATGGATTTATTCCGATGGGACGGATCGTGGGCGGGACTTTAGCGGATATGGTCAGGAACTCAGGCGCTTTCGGGTCGGTGCTTCGATTGAGTTTTTGGATCGCTGGAAGGTTCACGGGCGGATCAATCTGGAGGACGGAGGATTCAACAATACCCATATTAAGCATGAGAATTTTGACGAGTTGTTCATCCGCTATGAGTCCAAGGATATTGGCTTTCTCGATGAGCCCATGTTCGGTTATGGGCTGACCAAAATCGACTTTGGTGGCGAGTGGCATACCAGCTCGGTGGAAATTAAAACGGTCGAGCGGAGTAACCTCTCGAACATCTATTCCCCCAACCGCGCCACGGGATTTTTCATGGCAGCCGAGATCGAGGATTTTGATGTGGTCGTTGGCGTTTTTTCCTCACGAGCGCGTAATTATGCCCTTGCTGATTGGGACGGAGGTCGCGGGTATTTCACTTCGATCCAGACCAAGATTGCAGATGGGAAGCTCAGGGCGGACTTGCTTTTTGTGGATGCATCAGAGGAAGAGGATGAGATCTTCGGCTTCGATTGGGCAACGTCTTTGAGTTATGACAAGAAGATTGGGGATTGGGACCTTTTTGTGAACGGGACCTATGGTCGCAATGAGGATGGGGATATCTACGGAATCGTCATCATGCCTTCAACTTTCATCATCGAGGACCGGTTGGAAGCGGTGTTCCGTTATCAATGGGCCCACTCGACCTCGTTGCAACTCCGTCCCGGGCGGCGTAATCATACCTCGGTCCGTGCGGTTGCCGAAGCCGATGGGGTTAAGATCGCCCCGGGTGATGACAATCATGCCTTTTATGCCGGGTTGAATTACTACTTCTGCGAAGACAATCTCAAGCTCATGACTGGCATCGAGTATGAAACTCTGACCGGAGGAATCACGGACACCGAAGCGACCACCGTATGGGGAGCGCTACGATTCTTCTTCTAGGAAGGACGTGGAGAGGCGATTTGTTTCGCAATGATTTTAATGGGCGATGGCAAATTGCTCTTGCAGGCGGTGGGTGAGTTAGTCTTGAAAAGAGTATTGACTACAGCTTCTAATGACTTTTGAGAAGATTGGTAAAATGAAAAAACAATACGATTTTAAGAGCCATCAATGCCCGCCTCATCGCTCTGCTCGCAGGCACCGAAACCGCTTCTCACAGTTCAAAACCTTCCCCCGACCCTATCGATCTCGGTCTCAAAGAAGAGATCGATTTTGACCACATCTATTTCGACAGCACCTGTCTCAAAGCCCCCATCCACTACCCCGTGGACTGGGTCCTCCTGCGTGACGCCACCCGCACCCTCATGAAAGCGACCGTCCTCATTCGCCGGGCCTGTCGAACGAAAATTAGAATCTGTCTCTTATACACATCTCCGAGCCCACGAGACCGAGGCTGATCTCGT
>CAJXVQ010000195.1 GCA_913060685.1 uncultured Verrucomicrobiales bacterium | reverse complement strand
AGATCAGCCTCGGTCTCGTGGGCTCGGAGATGTGTATAAGAGACAGGACCTCAAGGAAAACACACATCGATTGGATGGAATCGTCTTTCATGGCCCCTATCATCCCAAGGTGGCGATGCTTCGTCGTTATCTACAGAAGATTGGGATGCCCTACATCTTTGTCCCTCATGATCCATACGTCTCCGAGCTTACCAAACATCATGCTTATCGGAAGTGGGTCTTTTGGCACTTGTTTGAAAAGGCAACAATCAAAGGTGCGCGCGCGATCCAAATTCTCAGTCCGAGCCATGAAGTGCCGCTCCGAGGCTTGGGTTTTAAGGTTCCTGTTGTGGAGATTGCCAATGGCTGCGAGTTGGAAACACTGAATGAGCTTCCTGAAAATCCAAATATTCCCGGAACCGGTGAACGGGTTCGTATTCAGTATATGGGAAGGATGGACCGGAATCACAAAGGTCTGGATATCCTGATCAGAGCCTTTGGAGAGTTGCTCAAAGATAGCCGGGTTGATAAGGTGGATCTTGTTCTTACCGGACATGATTGGGAAGATCGTGAGGTACTTGAGAATCTGGCTCGAAGTCTCGATGCTGGGGACCGTATCACTTTTACCGGCCCTCGGCCCGAGCATTCACTGGTCATTCATGCCGAGGCCGATTTAGTTATTCTTCCCTCACGTTTCGACGGCTTTGGCCTTACGATTGTGGAGGCGATGCTAGCTGCAAGACCTGTTCTTGTATCCGCCCGTGCGGGGGTGGCACCTCACGTTGAGCGGGCCAACGGTGGTTGGCTTTTTGAGCCCAATGTGGATTCTATAAAGGAAGCGATTCTCGAAGCCTTGAGCGAGCGCTCAAGATGGGAAGCCATGGGGCACGATAATCATAATTACGTGACCTCCAGTCTAACTTGGCACCAATCAGCAGAGAAGACTCTCGCGATGTATCGGAAGTACTTTTAATGGATCTCTTTGAAGATGATCGGGAGTTTCTCCTCGGGCTGGGATTCGTCCCGGAATGTCCGAAATTGGAGTCGCAGCGCTGGCGGCTTTTTAAGCGAAGTGGCCGGGTTCTTATGGTTTTGCCTGAAAAATGGCTGCGCCTGAAAAACGGTATACAACTCTACCAGCCTCAACGTCGTGCTGCGCGCTGGATGACTCATATCGTCGGCACGTTCCCTGGGCCTCATTTTTTCCTCCCGGTTTGGAGTGCTGGTATCGTCTCTGAGCCTTTGGCGACTATTCTTGAAGGTTCGGAAATTTCGTTGGCCGGAGTTCTTCTTGGCAATCCTACTCAAGCTGAGCGACGGGCCATCCTTCTTTTAGAGAACAGAGTAGGCGATTATTTTGTTCTAAAATTAGGGACGACCGCAGAGGCAATCGATAGGATAAAATATGAGGCAAGATTGTTGGGAAAGCTTGAGAGTCGCTTCAAGGGAGTGCCTTCGGTGTTGAAGAATTGGGACCAGAGTTCATCAGAAAACCCTTGGTGCGCTTTTAGTATTCCTTTTTGTAAAAGCTCTCAATCTCCCTCGCTGGAAACCCAGATCAATCTATTGACGGATTGGTTAACGGGTCAGGCGTCCGATGTTTTCCGGGAAAGTCGTGCGTGGGAGGTCATGCTGGCCCGTGCGACGGCGTTGGGGGTCAATGAGGAGATCGAGAATTCAACTCGCATACTGAAACTGAAATCTGCATTAACCCACGGAGATTTCACACCGTGGAATATACTTTTGGATGAATCGGGCGATCCCTTTGTCATCGATTGGGAATATGGAAGCCTCGAAGGTGTGCCGGGCTGGGATTTGGTCCACTCTCTGGTCTTCACCTCCGTGTTGGTTGACAAAGCGGAGCCTGTTGACACGATTCGATCTGTCGCTGCCAGACTGCAGGGAAATCCCGCAATAAAGACTTATCTCAACGCCTCCGGTTGGGGGAGTCAAGTGGCCCTCCTCCTACGGTCTTATCTCATCTTAATGTCTCAGGAGCTACCTCAGTTTACCCCTTGGGTCTCCGAGATGCCGAGCCTTCATGAATGAACTTCCCACCAAAGTAAAAGTGCTATTATCGGCCTATGGATGCGAGCCGAATAAGGGTTCTGAAGGTGGTGTGGGCTGGAACTGGGCTTTGCAATTGTCCAAAGGTGCGGAGGTTTATGTCGTGACCCGGAAGGCTCGTCGGGCATCGGTTACGGCTTATCTTGAGGAACATGGGTTGGAGAATCCGGAATTTATTTATGTGGAGCTACCCGAATGGACTCTAAGATTTAAGAAAGGCACGGTGGGCATGAACATTTACTATATGTTCTGGCAGGTGGCGGCTTGGTGGAAGTGTCGGGGTCTTGTTGATGAGTTGGGAGTGAATCTGGCTCATCATGTCAGCTTTATGAGTCTGACCCGGGGGTCCTTTGTTCCTTTTCTGGGGGTCAAATCTGTGATTGGTCCCATCGGCGGCCTTCAGACGGTGCCGCAGGCGGCTCGGCCGGTGATGAAAAGCAAGGTGATGGAATCGATCCGCACCTTGGCCGTCAGGTTTTTCCGTTTCAACCCGGTGGGTCTGCTCACTGCCTGGAAAGCTGATCTTCTGGTGATGGCGAATGGCGCGAACCAAAAGGTGATGCCTGCCGCGATCCGTAAGAAGGCGGTGACGGGACTCCAGATTGGGACTCCGGTAATTGAGGCCAGGGTATTCCCGCCGGTGGATGGAGAGATTGTTTTTCACTGGTCCGGTCGGTTCGTGGACCACAAGGGTCTTGAGTTGCTGGTCAGGGCCGTGGCATGGCTGAAGACCAATGAGCTTGAAAGCTACAAGCGGGTCCGTGTGATCGTCTCTGGAAGCGGTCCGTTGGAGGATTACTACCGCAAGATGATCACGACCCTGGGTGTGAATGAGGTGTTCGAATTTTTGGGCTGGGTCTCCTTGGATGAGATGAACGCGATTTGGGATCGCAGTCATTGTTTTATTTTCACAAGTCTACGCGAAACCACTGGAATGGCCTTGCAGGAGGCGATGATGAGGGCAGTGGCGCCGATCGTGATCGATAACGGAGGTCCGGGGGAGATGGTCACCGATGAGAGTGGGGTCAAAGTGAGTGGCGTGAATTTTGAGGATCTGGTGGCGAATTTGGCGAAGGCCATGGTGAGGCTCGTGGAGGACCCGCGCCTGGGCGCGAAGATGGGCGGAATGGCCAGGGAAAGGGCTCTGAAATTTTATTCCTGGGACGCGGTCGGGGCTCAGATGCTCGAACTCTATGATGATCTCCTCACAGGTAAATCCCCCCAATTGAAATGAAAATTTTCCAGACCTCCACCGCCTTTTATCCCAGCATGGGAGGGGCCCAGTTGCATTGGTATACCATCGGCAAGATGCTTGCCGGGCGGGGACATTCCGTGACGGGATGCGGGCAGTGGAAAGATCACCGGAATCGCTATCTGATCGATTCCACCCTCAAAGCTCCCTGGGGTGACGACCAGTATGAGGCGGGTCCGATTCAAGTGCATCGTTACCAACCCACGGCTTTGGCTCGGGCATGGATGGCTCCGCTGTTGCCGCTTTGCATGCCACTTCCCGAGTTGGGTTATCCTTTGATCAGCCGCTACTTCGCCAGGAAGATGGAGGCCTTGCCCGGCAAGCCGGACGTCGTCATGAATATCCGGATTGGGCGGGAGCATTTTTCGTGGGCTTCCTACCATCTTGCCAAGAAGCATGGCGTGCCCTTTGTGATCTGCCCGAACTACAGCCCGCGGATGCAGAGCAAGGTCGGCCAAATCGTGATGCGGAACTTTTTCCGGCTTTTACGGAAAGCGGATGGTGTGGTCGTTTTCACTCCTGCGGAGCGCGATGAAATGATTCGTCTGGGAGTCAACCCGGCGAATATTCTCCTGATCGGAGTGGGACCACTTTTGGCAGAGGAGTGGGATGAGGACGCCTTCCGCAAAGACTACGGAATTCGCAAAAAAATGGTCCTCTTTCTGGGCCAGAAACTTGAATACAAGGGCTTCGACACTCTGATCGAAGCCGCCCCGAAAGTTTGGGAGAAACATCCTGAAACAAGCTTCGTTTTTATCGGCCCCCACTACCCGGGCACCAAGGAGATCTTTGATAAGATTGATGATCCGCGAATTGTGGATATTCCGCGAATCGACGCCTTTGATCCCATCAAGGTTGCCGCGCTCTCTGCGGCCAACGTCTTTGCCCTGCCATCGCGTCAGGAGGGGATTGGTGGCGTCTATATCGAGGCCTGGGCGCTCAAGAAGCCGGTGATCTCGTGCAAGATTCCCTTCCTCACCATCCGGGATGGTGTCGACGGAGTGATGATTGAGCAAGACGCCGGAATTCTCGCCGATAAGCTCACTTGGTTCCTCGACAACCCTGCGGAGGCGGAGAGGATGGGGCAGGCTGGTTTTGAGCGGGTGCAAGGTGAATACTCATGGGAGAAGATCGTTTCGGATGTCGAAGCGTTCTTTCAGAAGCTTCAAGATCGATAACAAAAGGTATGTCTGAAAAAAAGAAAGTGGTGGTTGTTGCCGGAACGCGGCCGGAAGTCATCAAGATGTCTTCCGTTTACATGGAGTTGAAGAATTCGGAGACTTTGGAGCCGGTTTTTCTCTCGACCGGACAACATCGTGAGATGCTCGCGCAGGCTTTCGGAGCCTTTGATCTCGCGCCTGATCATGACCTTAGGTTGATGCAACCGGGGCAGGATCTCACGGGCTTGACCGCCCGGGTTCTGCAGGCAGTGGGTGATTATCTCAAAGAGCATCAACCCGCTGCGGTCCTGGTGCAGGGCGATACGACGAGTGTGCTGGCTTCAGCAATGGCGGCGTTCTACCAGGGAATCCCGGTCGGGCATGTCGAAGCAGGTCTGCGAACTTATAACATGTATTCGCCGTGGCCGGAGGAGATGAACCGGCGGCTTGTTTCGCCTCTTTGCCGTTGGCATTTCCTGCCAACGGAGACCAGTCAAAGTAATCTCCTCAGCGAGCGGATCCCTGCAGACGCTTGTCATGTCACCGGAAATACCGTCATTGATTCCTTGCTCTGGATGCGTGGGAAGGTGAACTCCGAGGAAGATCGTACGAAGGGAGTTGCAGAGCGCCTAAAGGTGCCCGATTCCTTTCGTACAAATTTCCTGGAAGAAGTTGGGAAACGCTGGATTTTGGTGACGGCCCATCGCCGGGAATCCCATGGAGGCGGGTTTGACGATATTTGCCATGCTCTGCGCGGCCTGGTCGAGGCTCATCCGGATGTGGGAATTCTCTATCCGGTTCATCTTAATCCTGCGGTGAGAAAGCCGGTGATGGAGCAGCTTGGTGACAACGAGCGCATCGCTCTCGTCGAGCCAGCAGGCTATGAGGACTTTGTCTGGTTGATGAATCGTTGCTATTTCGCCCTGAGTGATTCGGGTGGAGTGCAGGAGGAAGCTCCAAGTCTTGGAAAGCCGGTCCTCGTGATGCGGGAGACGACCGAGCGCCCCGAGGGGGTTGTTGCAGGAACGTGTCTCTTGATTGGGACCAACCCGGAGCGAATTTTGGCCGAGGCCAAGGTGCTCCTTGAGGATGCCAATGAATACCAGCGCCGCAGTCAGCTTAAGAATCCATACGGCGATGGAAAAGCTGCCGAGCGAATCCGCACTGTTCTAGAATCAGATCTTTAGGAGCCTTCACTCTCTCGTATTATGGAGTTCATTGATTTAAAGTCCCAGCAAGCCCGTATTCGTGAAAAAATTGATGGGCGGATCAAGGCCGTTTTAGAACACGGACGCTATGTTTTAGGTCCTGAAGTCACGGAGCTCGAGGAGAAGCTGGCCCACTATGTGGGGGTGAAGCACTGCATCGGGGCTTCAAGTGGTACGGACACGCTGCTGATCGCGATGATGGCCCTGGGGATTGGCCCCGGCGATGAGGTGATTACCGTTCCCTACACCTGGATATCGACCGCTGAAATGATTGCCCTCCTTGGGGCCACGCCGGTCTTTGTCGATATTGATGAGGAAAGCTGGAACATGGATGTCTCCCGGCTTGAGGCTGCCATTTCCGAGAGAACGAAGGCCATCATGCCTGTCGGAATCTTCGGACAGACGGCGGATATGACTGCCATCAATGAGATTGCAGCGCGCCATGGAAATATTCCGGTGATTGAGGATGCGGCTCAATCGTTTGGCGCGACGCATCACGGACAAAAGTCATGTGGACTTTCCACGATTGGTTCCACCTCATTTTTTCCCTCCAAGCCATTGGGCGCCTATGGAGATGGGGGTGCTCTTTTTACCGATGATGACCGCCTTGCCGGTGCGATGCGGCAGATCGGAGTCCATGGGCAGGCCCGAAAACATCATCACCCTGTTTTGGGAATTAATGGTCGTCTCGATACGCTTCAGGCCGCAATTCTTCTCGAGAAGATCGAAATCTTCGATGATGAAATCGAAAAGCGCCAACACGTGGCCGCTGAGTATGGGAAGGGAATCAATAATGATTCCGTGACTCTGCCGAGGGTCGCTAACGGGAATACATCCGTCTATGCCCAGTATACCATTCTCACTCCAGATCGGGAATCGCTGGCCGGGTCTCTGGCAAAGGCAAATGTGCCCTCGGTGAGCTACTATGCAGTCCCCCTTCATCTTCAGCCTGTCTTCTCGTCCCTGGGTCACATCAAGGGGGATTTTCCAGTGACAGAGAAAGTGGCGAATCTGGGGCTGAGTCTCCCAATGAACCCGTATTTGTCTGGTGAGGAAATTCAGAGGGTGTGTGGCGCGCTGGGCTCGTAGGAGAGACATCCGATAGTAATCGTTTGTTTGATTGATAACTATTTGATTGAGACAAATATTTGACGTAGACTTGCGCAGCAACACTCTGCGGAAGGTCTATTGTCAGCCAGGGCTTCCAAATAGGAGCCCTTTTTATTTGTCCGTTTTAACCTCTATTCCACTTGTAAAGAATACCATGAGATCAACACGCGCTCGTTTTTGGAGAGTTATTAGGAGTGGCGTTCTCGGGGCGATGGGCGCTGTTTCGTTTCAACCTGCCGTCGCTCTTTTTGATCTGAATGAGAATGGCATGGGAGATTTTTGGGAGCTTTATTACGGAGCTAGTGGACTAGAAGCTGATGAGGACGAGGATGGGGACGGGAGTAGCAATGTCTACGAGAGTCTCATTGGGTCGGATCCCTTTGATCCGGAATCTTATTTTGGGCTGAATGGATACCGCTTTGAGAACAACAACACGCAGCTTGTTTTCAATTTTCAGGCAATCGAGGGCGTCCGGTATTACATCGAGTCCGCTTCTTCTCTTCATCCGGAAGCGACATGGAGGCGGGATCAGACGATTTTATCAAATGGTACGGGAGCCTTGGAAGTGGAGTTCTTTATCAATTCCGGGTTTGAGAAGTCCCGCTATTTCCGGGTGGGGCAGGAAACAGATGAGGATCAGGACGGCCTTACTGCATGGGAGGAGGGGCTTTTGGGATTCAGCGACCGTGATCCGAATAGCAACGGGGGAAACCTCTCCGATCTATCCTGGGCCTTTGATCGGCACTTTTCCGGATACGAGATTGAGATTGGCGAAGAGATTGTTCTTCCAGGAGCCACCCGCTCAATTGAAGAGGCTTCGCGGTTTTTAAATCAGGCCACTTTTGGTCCAACTTATGAAATGATTGACGAGTTGCACGATTCTGGCCAGTCCTATGCCCATTGGATTGATGAGCAGATGGCGATAGCGCCGACGACCCTCGAACAATCCATCGCAGCAGAGCTTTCGGAGGGTGCCGAGTTTGGCCACAAGCTTTTTCACCGGGGCTGGTGGAGATCAGCGGTGCAGGGGCAGGATCAGCTCCGGCAAAGAATGGCATTTGCCTTGAGTCAAATCTTGGTGATTTCCGGTCAGGGTGCAGATCTTGTCCGGGGGAGTCCAGAAGCCTCAGGAGGATATTATGATCTCCTGCTCGAAAATGCGTTCGGAAATTATACTGATCTCCTTGAGAAAGTGACCTACAATGTCGGGATGGGTTTCTATTTGGGACATCATCGAAATCAAAAGGAAAATCCCGAACTGGGGACTTTTCCAGATGAAAATTATGCCCGGGAGTTAATGCAGCTATTTTCAATCGGGCTCTGGGAGCTGAATGAAGACGGAACAAAAAAGCTCGATTATCAGGGGTTCCCCATTCCGACATATACCAATTTTCATGTGACAGAGTTGGCTAAAGTGATGACCGGTTTTAACTGGGGTGGAACCGGGAGTTTCATTGGTTATGCAAGTCGCCCTGACCTTCCGATGACCATTTGGGATGATTATCACGATAAAGGCGAGAAGTTCCTTGTGAATGGTGGCTATATCCCCCCCCGACAATCAGCACGGAATGATGTTCGCCTGGCGTTGGAGAATCTGGTCAATCATCCCAGCGCGGGACCTTTTATCGGCCGCCTGTTGATTCAGCGCTTTGTCACCAGCAATCCTTCCCCTGGGTATATTCGACGAGTCTCCCGGGTCTTTGCAAATAATGATCGGGGAGAGAGAGGCGATTTGGGAGCGGTGCTTCGTGCCATTTTACTCGATCCGGAAGCAAGGGGATTAGGGCAGAGAGAGGGGGTCAGCTATGGAAAAGTGAGAGAGCCCTATGTGACCTATGTCCACCTTTCCAGGGCTTTTGATGCGGAAAATACGACCGAAGACTTCCAAGTGTCAACAATTGAACATCTTGATTCCCTGGGGCAACTCCCTTTGATGTCACCATCCGTTTTCAATTTCTATTTACCGGATTATAAACCTTCTCTCGAGTTGGGATTTGAAGATTTATTTGCTCCTGAGTTTCAGATTATCACTCCAACGACAGTGGTCTCGTGGCCGAATCTCCTGAGGAGGGATATTGAATTTGGTTCTGGTTATGTTCATGCAAATCCTGCCTCGGCAAGGATTCATGACTACAGTGATGAGTTGACGCTTGTTGATGAGCCGGACCGCTTGATTGATCGCTTGGATTTGATGTTTACCTACGGGACGTTGAGGCCGGAGATGAGGAAGATTATCAAAGATGCCATGAATGGTCAGCGAGGAGCTTTGTCGGACGAGAGGAAACTCTGGATTGCCATCTATTTGGTCATGACCAGTCCTGAATACACCATTTTGAGATAAGGAGATTGGCGTTTAACTTTCAGTTTGGATTTTATGAAAAGGAGAGAATTTATCGGGGAAGCGAGTTGCGGTGCGATTGCGGGAAGCGCCGCGTTGGGAAGTCTTTTGAATCTCAATTTGATTGGTAAGCTGGCAGCCGATGAGGTTCCCGAGGGAGATGACTACCGGGCTCTCGTCTGTGTTTTTTTGGCAGGAGGAAATGATTCGTTCAATATGCTGGTCCCGCAGGGGGTCTCCGAATATGAAGAGTATTCTGGAATCCGCCAAAACCTTGCCATTCCCCGTGATCGTCTCTTGCCGATTGATTCTTCCACCGTGGCGGGAAAGGAACTGGGACTTCATCCTCGTTTGGGAAGGATTAAGCAATTCTACGATGATGATCAAGTTGCGCTGGTTGCAAATGTCGGGACTTTGCAGCAGCCGACCACTCAGCAAGACTACGAACTGAAAGCCAATCTCCTTCCCGACGGGCTGTTTTCACACTCCGATCAGCAGAGGCAATGGCATACCTCGCTGCCTGATCGAACCTCGACGAGTGGTTGGCTGGGCAGGCTCTCTGATTTGGTGACGGATTTGAACGGTCCGCAGAATTTTGCATCTGCCATCTCGGTGAGTGGAATCAATCTTGTTCAGTCCGCCGCCGGAACTTTTCCTTACGTCATTGGACCCGGTGGAAGTCGGGGTCTGCGGGAGTGGAATGAGGAACGGTGGGTCCACGGGCGTATTGCTGTAACCAACCAGTTGGATTTGGAATATGAGAATCTGCTGCAGAAGTTATTTATTCGGCGGAAGAAGAATGCCATCGAACTGAATGAGGTCTTCCGCGATGC
The DNA here is from genome assembly GCA_913060685.1 of uncultured Verrucomicrobiales bacterium. Lineage (GTDB taxonomy): Bacteria > Verrucomicrobiota > Verrucomicrobiia > Verrucomicrobiales > Akkermansiaceae > SW10. Next base: position 949 of record CAJXVQ010000195.1, on the reverse strand, counting down.
TCTCGAAACGGTTCCGGTGGATGATTCACAGTTCGGAAGTGGCACGCTGAGCGACCAACTGAAAATGGTCCATAAGGTGATCCAAGCGCGGGGGGAATTGGGCGTTCGGCGGCAGACCTTTTTTGTGTCTCTTGGTGGTTGGGATTTGCATTCAAGTCTGCTGAGTCCCCACGAAGGTCTTTTGGATCAACTGGATGCAGCCTTGAGCGATTTCGATGCCGCTTTGCGTGGCTCTGGTTTGGCCGATCAGGTGACAACATTCACGGCTTCAGACTTTGGGCGAAGTTTGACCTCCAACGGGCAGGGAAGTGATCATGGTTGGGGAGGCAATCAAATGGTGATGGGTGGGGCTGTTGATGGAGGTAAAATCTATGGAGAGTATCCGGATCTCTATGTGGATAACCCGCTGGATGTTGGCCGGGGTCGCTTGATTCCGACGACCTCTGTCGACGAATATTTTGCCGAGATGGCGTGCTGGTTTGGAGTTTCCAAGCAGCAGTTGCCACTCGTGTTTCCTAATTTGAATCGATTTTACGACATCGCAAATCCCGGGCCTCCTTTGGGATTTATGAGAGTCTAGTTTGCCGATGAAGACCGTGCCTGTGATTCTGGGAGTAATCGTCGTTCTTCTGGTTCTCTTCTTTCGAGAGCCCGATGAGACAGTCTCTGCGCGTGATGCCAAGCCTCTGGTAGAATTGAAAGCCCCCCTCGGATCGAGGACGGATGTGCTGGTCTTAAATGATGCCCCCTTTGCTTTGAAATTTGGAAGGGAAGAGCTTTCTGATGCAGAGGAACTCGAATTGATCCAGCTGGCTTTTCAGGACTATCTTTCTTTCGTGAAAATTGATCAGCGAGGACCGATCGGAGACAATCGTGATTTTGTGAAAGCTCTCACCGGGGGGAATGTTCACCTGTCTCTTATACACATCTCCGAGCCCACGAGACCGAG
>CAJXVQ010000194.1 GCA_913060685.1 uncultured Verrucomicrobiales bacterium | reverse complement strand
AATTCGGCGATTTTGGACCAAAAACTCAAAAAAAATGCGAAACTTGGGTTAAGTGGTTTTCTTGCTGATTGGCATGCCGTAGATCGACGGTTCGAATCCGTCAGGCGGCTCCATTTTTCCCTCATCGAGCTCCAGAAAATAGAATCAGTTGTGCAAGCAGGCACATTCGTTAATGAGAGACCTCTAATATCCTGCGGCTTGGCCGTCCTTGCGGCTTTCGGATGCTCCGTGATAAACGCCGTTTAACGGATCTCGCTGGATCGCCTGATAACCCCCGAAGCCACCATTGCCGGATCGCACATCGTGCCCGAGGCGCTTCAAGGCTCGCGTCGTTTCCCACGGAATCGCCGACTCAAGCTCGACCCATCCGCCATCCGTCATGACTTTTCCCGTCGGGGTGGACGATGCGAGATGCTGCCAGCGTGCTGCATCGCCCGCTTCCTGCACGTTCATATCGAAGTCGATTAAGTTCACGAGAACTTGAACATGTCCTTGCGGCTGCATCCCGCCGCCCATCAATCCAAAGGACATCCAAGGGGCCCCATCCTTCATGACGAAGGCTGGGATGATTGTGTGGAACGGTCGCTTCCCTGGGGCGTAAACATTGGCGTGCCCTTCCTCCAGTGCGAACAACTGACCTCGATCCTGGAAGCCAAACCCAAGACCAGGAACCACCACCCCGGAGCCCATGCCACGATAGTTGCTCTGAATGAGTGAGACCATGTTCCCCGCCGCATCTGCGGTGGTGAGATAGACGGTATCTCCCTGCTGCAGAACTTCCGCCCCGGCAATCTGCTCTTTCGCGGCCCTTTTTGGATCGATGAGCGCATCGCGTTTTGCCGCGTATTCGCCAGACAAGAGCTTCTCCAAAGGCGCGCGCGCAAAGTCTGGATCAGCATAAAGCCGGGCACGATCCTCGTAGACGAGCTTCTTGGTCTCGATCATAAGATGCAGCAATTCCGGCGAGTCACGACCCAGAGCACGCAGGTCATGACGTTCCAGAATTCGTAGCATTTGAAGAACTGCGAGTCCCTGCCCATTGGGCGGCAATTCAAAGACTTCGTAGCCACGATACATCGCCTTGATTGGCTCGACCCATTCGGATCGGTGGTTCACGAAATCCGCCTTACGCAGGTAACCACCTTCCTTTCGAAAGAATCGGTCGATTTCGTCTGCGATTTCACCTTCGTAAAACACTTTTCGTCCACCCGCTGCGAGCCGTCGATAGGTTCGAGCGAGGTCCGGGTTTTTAAAAATCTCCCCGGCCCGTGGGGCGTTGCCATTGACGGTGAAGGTCGCATTAAACGATCCCGGCTGCTCTATGAGACGGGGAACCGAGAGATCCCAATAGTATGCGATGAGGTCGGTCACGGGAAACCCCTCCTCGGCATATTTGATGGAGGGAGCGAGGATTTGTTCCATCGAAATTTTGCCAAAGCGCCGGTGCAACTCGAACCACGCATCGACCGTCCCGGGAATTGAGATCGGCAGCACCCCATGAGGAGGGATGGTGTCCACGCCCAGCTTGTCCAATTCGCCACGCAGGGTCTTTAGGTCGAGTCCGGCCGGTGAACGTCCGCTCCCGTTCAGCCCGTGGAGCTTCTTCTCGCCTGCGTCCCAAACGATGGCAAACAGATCTCCTCCGATGCCACCGCCGGTGGGCTCCATGAGACCGAGGGCTGCATTGGCCGCGATCGCGGCGTCAACTGCCGAGCCACCTGCTTCGAGGGTTCTTAGACCAACCTGCGTCGCGAGGGGATGGCTGGTGGCCACCATTCCGTTTGATGCCAGCACTTCAGAGCGCGTCGCAAAAGGTTGTCCTGTTATTCTATCCACTTGAGCGTTCAAGATGGAGGGAACTCCCGCCATAAACAACCCTGCGATTCCTAAACTCCTCATCACCATTGTGGAAACTGTGAATGTCAGTTCGTAAGCTGGCGACTACAAAGCGGAGCTTTGACGGTTTCTCAAAGGGGCAGAATGAAGTGAAACCGGTTAAGTTTGCGAACTGTCACCCCGCCAACATTCTTTCCTTTTGTTCAGGAGAATCGCTTGGCAGTCTCAAACGCGATGTTCCGGATTTTCTTTTCTTACGCGGCTCTCTTTTCTTCGCTCCTTGGGCAGGTGGGCCCCCGCAAGGTTGGCACCTTTGACTATGTTGGTGACGGAAATCCTCGTCAGGCACTTGATCTTTATCTCCCCGAAAAGAATGGAGAAAAGATCCTGCCGGTGATTTTTTGGATTCATGGCGGTGCTTGGTTGAAGGGGAGTAAGGAGAAGCCCGGACAGGTTCTTCGGGCTGCCCGATCCGGGGAGTTTGCGGTCGTTTCAATCAATTATCGACTGACCCCGGAAGCGATCTGGCCGGCGCAGATTCATGACTGCAAAGCAGCTCTGAGGTGGGTGAAGGGGAACGCTAAAAAGTATCACCTCGATGCCGGGCGGATTATTATCTGGGGAGCTTCGGCGGGAGGGCAATTGGTCGCGATGTTAGGAACGACCCAAGACGACAAGGTTCTCGATGGCAAGCTGGGAGGACATCTGGATCAATCGAGCAAGGTGAAGGCTGTTATCAATTTTTTCGGCCCGGCTGATCTGGTGGTGATGAACTCACAAGGAAGCACGATGGATCACAACGGACCACAATCCCCTGAAGGCAAACTTCTCGGTGGAACGGTGTTGGAGTTGGAGGAAGCTGCGAAGTCGGCTTCTCCCTTCCATCATGTCACAAAAGATGATGCTCCGTTTCTCACGGTCCATGGCACTCATGACCCTCTGGTTCCCTACGCGCAGGGTTTGGCTTTTGATCGCAAACTCGACGAGCTGAAAGTGCCTTCGATTTTACTGACGGTCGACGGTGGCGGACACGGTCGTGGTTTTGGCGAACCGGTTAATCAAGCGGTCCATGCTTTTTTGGAAGAGCACGGGCTTGGGAAAGTATCCGGACTCAAGGATTCGACCGTCAAGTGACTCCTCTCAGTTGGAACTGAACTCAAGTCGAAGGCCCCGGTTTTTCCAATATCCCTGAAGGGCCCGCTCAATCTTGTCGGCTTCTTTGAGGGCAAAGAGCTTTGGGCGAGGCGTCTTCTCTTTTGAGATCGCTTTGAGCGTTTCGAGGTATGCATGTGCCTGCAGCCTGCGTTCCGAGCCACCGTGGAAAGCATAGTGAACGAGGAGCAAGGAAGCATTATAAGCCTCGAGAGTTTGCCAGGGAGCGAGCGTGGCGGTGCGCGTAAGCCAATCTTTTGAGGTGAGTTTGAGAAGGGAATTGATTCCAAGAATCGGAATTCTCTGAAGCCCCGGCTTGCTGTGGCTCCGGACCCGTGCACGGATTGCTTGATCGATCTCCGTGAAGTCAAATTTCCCTTTGCCCGTGTGAGCGGCAGCGAGATATTCGGCAACTCCTTCGGTGAACCAAGGCTCTGTCTTCCACATCATGCCGTGCATTCCGAGGTGGGTCAGTTCGTGAATCACGAGGTCAAACCCGGGAGCCTGAAGAAGGTTGGTGTTGTTCTTGAAATGTGACCATTGAATGATGACCTTTTCCTGTCGACCATCGTAGAAGCCAGCGGTGTTCTTGGCTCCACCTGCTTCCCGATAGAGTTCCTCGTTGGCGACAATTTGAATAAGACCTTTCGAATCCCCCGGAGGATCATAGAGAGGCAGGGGAATCGCCTGCAGTGCGAGAGAGACAGACTCGGCACATCGAATGAAGTCGGCGATAACAGCGGCGTCATGATCCTTGAAGGAAATGACTTTGTAGCTGTGGCTGAGATAGGAAAACGGAGTGTCCTCAGAGCGGGAATACTTGGCCGCGTTGGGGCCGGGAGTTAACTTTTCAGGCCAGGTTTGCCCAAAGGCGACACCAGAAAAAAGAAGGGCGAAAAATATTTTACGAATCGTGATCATCATCAAGAGGAACGATCTTGATCTTGCCACTTGACGATGGCTGCAAATTTCCGGCGAGGGTTTCGGTGGCTGGCTTTGCCGGGGCGTCCTTGCCATCGAGAGCACTTTTAAGAGCTTGCTCGACGAGTTGGCCACAATGAATCTTCATGGGAGGGAGAGGGCCAAGATCCCCCGAGAGTTCGTTGGGTTTCAAATTACGAGCCTCATCCATTGTCTTTCCTTTCAGAAGTTCCGTCGCCATTGAGGCCACGGCGATCGCCGTCTGGCATCCAAAGGCCTGGAAGGAGGCGCGATCGATGATCTTTTTGCCATCTTTCTCGGTGAACTTGAGCCACATCCGCAACATGTCTCCACAATCGGGAGATCCGACGGTTCCGACACTATCGGCATCTTCCATTTCACCCACATTCTTGGGTTGGGCGAGGGCTTCCCGCGCGCGGTCTTCAAATTCGTCTGGCACAGTCAGACCTTAGCCCAATGGATTCAAAAGTCTAGGATGAGCCTTTTTTCTCGTGTGAAGGGTCATAGAAAATTTTGATATCGGCCTTCTTGGTGCCCAAGAGTTCCTGAGCCCGGATCAAAGCATCGCGGGTGGAGATATTCGGATTACTGGGCGCGTAAAAGAAGAGGTTGGTCTCGCCCTCTTCACGACGGCATCCGCGTTGAAGGGTTCGCAGGACGCCTGAGCTCTTGAGAACTTTGTAAACATCGCGGGTTGCTCCGGAGATGATGAGGTGGCGGTCCTTGGATCGGACAAAATGAATCAATTCCCGCAAAGCCATCACGCTGGTGGCATCGAGGTGACGGGCGTTTTTCAGTCGCAGGATGATGACTTTGATATTCGGGTCCACAACCAGTCGTTGGACCTGGGTTTGAAAAAGTTCGGCGGCTCCGAAGAAGAGCGACCCTTCGACATGGACGATTGAGATCGCGGGGTTGGGACGCTTTTTCTTTTGCCCGAGTTCACGGAGTTCACCATCATCAGAGACCTCATATTCCACGAGGTAGGGTCGCGAGACCTTCCGTAAGAAGAGGAAGATTGAAAGGGAGACCCCGATGAGGATCGCGACGTAGAGAGGGAAGATGAGCGCCGTTAGGAATGTTAAAATGAGAACGCCACCATCCTCGGGTGTGGATCGTGCGCAGATCCGGATGTTGCGGATTTTGATGAGCGAAGCCGCGACTGCGATGACCAAACCAGACAGGGCGGCCTTTGGTATAAAGGCAACCGGGTTGGGAGTGAGGAAGACGAAAAGGAAGATGGCTATGAGGCAGAAAATCCCGGACAGGATTGAGGATACCCCTGAACGTGCTCCTGATTCATAGTTGAGAGCGGACCGGGTGAGAGAGCCGGAGGCGGGCATGGAAGCGGTAAAGGCACACGCAAGATTTGCCATGCCAACCGACATCATGTCTTGGTTGATTTCGGTACGGCTTCCGGTGCGGGAAGCGAGCGACTTGGACATCACGGTATTTTCCAGTGAGGCCAGGAATGCGATGGCAAAGGCGACTCCGAGAAGAGATGAAATGTCGCCGAGAATTCCCGCCTCTGTAGGGGTGTGGAATCGGAAGGTCAGGTCATTGAGCGCGAAAGTGGGGAAATTGGGGACGGCGGCAGCCCAGGAAGCAGATTGGCTTGAAAAGATGGCCGAAAGGAGAGCCGCCAGTCCCAGGGAAATTGCAAAGTTCGGAAGGGCTTTCAGCCATTTGGTCAAGGCCAGGTAAAGAAGGAGCGTGCCAAATCCCAGAACAGCGGGCTGCCAAAGATAGGCATAGTTCGCTGACACGAGTTCGCTGAACATTTCAAAGAAATTACTGGCGGGGGCCACGACTTCGCTCACGCCGAAGATGTGCTTTCCCTGGTTGATCATGATCAGAATCGCCGCGCCGGTGATATATCCCACAAGCACGCTCTGGCTGACATACTGGACTAACTCTGCGGCCTTCAAAATCGCTCCGATGAGGCAAATCACGCCAACCATCACCACAAGAAGGGGCATCAGGTTGAGCTTCTCAGACATGGAGTAGGTGCCAGCCGCGAAGAAGCTGAAGACCATCAATGAGGTGGCATTGGTAGGACCAAGGATGGTGTGCCGGGAACTGGCAAAAAGCGGAGCAATGATCGCGGCAACGGCAGAGCAAATGATGCCGTAGAGGATGGGGAGTTCGGCGATGGCGGCATATGCCATGCCTTGGGGAACAGCGAGAAGGGCAATGTTGACCGCGGCACCCAGATCGGTCTTGCCATCGAGCTTGGAGTATCCCGAGAGGCTTTTTGGAAAAGGGAAGAGTCGCAGAGGATTGCTGGCCGCCCATTTCCCGAAGGCGCGGTAGGCGGACCTCAATTTCCGCATGACTTTCTCCATGTCACAAACCTATGCGCGTTTGGTTGCACGGCGAAAGAGGAAAATCCCAAAAGCAAGACAAGCGAGATTTGGGAGCCACATCAGGGACTTCGTAAGCATCAAATTCGAGCCTTGGGTTTCATCGGCAATGATGAAGAACAGGAAGTAGCCGACGGCGACGGCCAGGCTCATTCCCGAGCCGGATGAGGTTTGCTTCCTCCGAGCGGAAAGCCCGAGGGGGATGCCGACGAATGCCAGTGCAAGCGGAGCAAAGGAGAACGAGATACGGCGAATCCGTTCGGCATCGAATTCGTCGAGTTTCTTTTGGTCGAGATTGTCCGGGGGATTGGCGAGAAGTTCGCGGATCTGATCGTTATCAAGTCGGTTGGCCTTGAGGCGGCGGGATTGCCCGACTTCCAGCGGGAGAACCCAGGGCTCAATTTTTCCAGCGGCTCCTTGCTGAAGAAGCGTGTCTTCATCATACCTTTCCAACCAAACGCCGCTGAGCCGAAGTTCGAGTTTCTCCACCGCCTTGTCCGGCGCGATCGAAGCCACATCTTTGGCATAAAGATAACCAGCCGGCCAAAGGCTGCTTTCGTCACGCCCTAATTCGTAGGCGTGAAATCCCTGAAAGCTGTCGTCCGGATTTCGCGCTTCGATATAGATCCGCTGACCTTTCATCCGTGATTGCACCACGCCGGGATCAAGGAGCCGTAGTGGGTCGTCTTTAAAGGTCTCGTAGAGCATCATCTTGAGTTCACCTTTTGAACGGGGAGATACGGTGGCATTCAGCCAGAGGCAGAGGAGGGAAAGCGCGAGTCCCAAGCCAAGAACAGGGGCCGCAATCCGGTAAAGACTCATGCCGGTGCTGCGAAGGGAGTTGATTTCCTGATCGGAGGACAGCCGCCCGAAGACCAAAAGCACAGCGGCCAGAAATCCCCATGGAATGGTATAGACGAGGGAGACAGGAAGGAGCTTGAGAATAAAGATCCCAAGGAAGGCAATAGGAGCACCTCGTTCGACAAGGAGTTCGTTGATCTCCTTGAAGAGGTTTCCGAGCACAAGGACCACACTTAGAATGACCACTGCATAGAGCGCCGTGGCAAAAACCTGCCTTGTCACGTAGCGATCAAACTTTAGAAACATCTTCGGGGCACAAACTAGAGTCAGGTTTGGAGGAGGTCGAGCCGGAAGAAGATGAGCGATTTCTCAATTTGCGAAGAATTGGCCTCGAAAGCTCGAATGAGAGACTCGAGCTTAGCGAGCTCACTTGACCATGACCCACCAATTCCCTTTTCACGAATCTTGACGCGTGCCCTAATAGTAAGAGGCATAGGGACAAGAGCGCTGCGGATTTGACCCCATCGCCAGGTCCGGCTAGCGTGGGGCATGTCAGAGATTGAGGAACTTTACGAAGCGCTCGAGGAAGCGCGCGAGGCCGATCAGGTCGCGAGCGCTTGTGTGATTTATGAGGAGATGCTGACTCTTGAGGATATTGAAAATATCTTCTCAACCCTTCTTTACGCGACTGATCTCATTGATTTCGGGAACTTCGCCCAGGCGGAGGCAACCCTTCATCGGGTCGAAGAACTCTGTGATGATGACGATGCCATGGAGCTGCTTCTCTTCAATTTTGCCACGCTTCACGAGAAGCGGGGGGACTTTTCCCAAGCCGAGAAATACTATCGTCAGGCCCACGAGAAAAACACCACGCGGGGCGAGCTATTGGTCATGGCTGCCAATATGGCCTTTCACCGTGGTGAAGCTGGCAAAGCTGAGTTTCTGGTGCGCGAGGCCCTCAAATACCAGTGCGAACGCGACGAGGCCTACGCCAATCTGGGCGGATATCTGGCCAGCCAGCGTCGTTTTGCCGAGGCGAAAGCGGCCTTTGAAGAGGTCGTGAAGATTGATCGTGGAAACGAGCACGCCTTGGAATGGATTGAGGATCTGGAGCAGCTTTGCTGAGCGGGTGGGAGAATCGCAAACTTCTTGACTCTCCGGCGATCTGCCCTGACATCGAGGCCGCCATGTTGACGATCAAAAAAATGACCAAGGCCCTCGGGGGTCGAGTGCTGTTTGAAGACTCGGAACTGACCATCAACTGGGGCGAACGGGTCGCTCTCGTGGGACCAAACGGAGCGGGGAAATCAACGCTCTTTAAGATCATCCTCAAAGAGGAGGAATCCGATAATGGCACCGTAGATATTGATGAATACGGAATGGTGGGATACCTCGCTCAGGAAGCAGGGAATCCTGATGACGCGACAATCCTGGAGATTGCCATGGGCATTACCGAGGAGCACCGAGAGGTCATGGTGACGATGCGCACTGCGGCCAAGGATTCTCCTGAATATGGTAAAGCACAGGATCGTTACGAAGAGCTGAATTGCTATCAACTCGAACCCAAGGCAAAGAAGATTCTGGCTGGCTTGGCCTACTCGCAAGAGGACTTCCTCCGGCCCGCAAATATGTTTTCCGGAGGTTGGGTGATGCGAGCGCATTTGGCCCGCCTCCTCGTGGAGGAGCCTGATCTCCTCATGCTCGATGAGCCGACGAACCACTTGGACCTGAACTCCTTGATGTGGTTCCAGCGATACCTGCAACAGTATCCCGGAGCGCTCCTGATCATCTCGCACGATCGCTCGTTCATGGATGGCGTGGTCGAGAAGGTTTACGAGATCGATGAACAGAAGTTCATCCCTTACGAGGGGAACTATTCCAAGTATCTCAAGCTGAAGGACGAGCGGTATGAGCAGCAGATGAAGGGCTACCAGAACCAGAAGAAGGAGATCGCCCGGATTCAGGAGTTTATTGATAAGTTTCGTTCCGTCGGTTCAAAGGCTTCGCAGGTTCAGAGCAGGCTCAAAATGATCGAAAAGATGCCCAAGCTTCCCAAGCCGCGGAAGCCACGGAAGCTTTTCCACTTCCACTTCCCCCAGCCGCCGCGCTCCACCCAGCGGGTCATTTCGCTCGAAAATGTCGACAAGTCTTATGGCGACAACACGCTTTACAAGAACCTGGACGTTCACATTGAGCGGGGAGATCGCATCGTTTTGGTCGGACCTAACGGAGCTGGTAAATCCACTTTGATGAAGATGTTGGCGGGCATTGAGAAGGGCGACTCGGGTCGTCGTAATGTCGGAACCACGACCAAGATCGGCTATTTTTCACAGCATCGTGCTGCCACTTTAAACGAAAACAACTCGGTTCTGGAGGAAGTTGTCGCTGCCAGTGGTGGGATGCGGGAAAATGAAGCGCGCTCGATTCTCGGGTCCTTTCTTTTCAAGAAGGATGACGTTGCAAAGCGGGTTGGGATCCTCTCGGGAGGGGAGAAATCACGACTCTCTCTGGTGAAGTTTCTTGTTGATCCTCCGAACCTGCTTCTGATGGATGAGCCGACCACTCACCTCGACCTGACCTCGATCGAGGCTTTGGTCTCAGCCCTCAAGCAATATGAGGGAACACTTGTTTTCATCTCCCATGATGTGCACTTCATCCGCTCGCTGGCCGAGCACACCTGGCACATCGCCGATGGTGAGGTGAAGAAATACTCGGGTGGGTATGATTACTATCTTCAGAAGTCGGGGGCGTTCGGTGACGACTTCTTTGATATTTAAATCATGGGTTGTTCCAGTGAACAACAGTGGCTAACGTTCTCCAATGGGACGAAAGATCATCCACATCGATATGGACTGCTTTTATGCAGCCATTGAAGTGAGGGATGATCCCTCGCTTGAAGGGAAGCCGGTCGGAGTCGGGGGGAGTTCCGGACGGGGAGTTTTGACGACTGCGAATTATGAAGCGCGGAAGTATGGCTGCCGTTCCGCGATGCCGGTTTTCAAGGCTCGCCAGCTGTGTCCCGAGATTATTTTGACGCCAATTCGTTTCGATGTTTATCGAGAGGAGTCGGACAAGGTTCGAGCAATTTTTGGTCGATATACCGATCTCATCCAGCCACTCTCGCTCGATGAGGCTTACCTCGATGTCAGTCATCGGACTGAGTCAGGGGCATCGCTGGCGAAGGAAATACGGCGCGCAATTTTTCGGGAGACCGGACTGACGGCTTCAGCCGGGATTGCGCCGAACAAAATGATCGCGAAGGTTGCGAGCGATTGGAACAAGCCGGATGGGCAGCTTGAGGTGAAGTCCGGGGAGGTCGATGGCTTTATGCGCGGATTGCGGGTGGCCAAACTTCAGGGGGTCGGGAAGCGGGGGCAGGAGACTTTGGCGAAATTGGGCGTGGAAACGTGTGGAGATTTACAGCGATTTTCGAAGATTGAGATGGCTGAGAAACTGGGGCGTTGGGGGCTGGAGCTTTACGAAAGATGTCGCGGGCGGGATGATCGGGAAGTTTCGGTGGATCGGACGAGGAAGTCACTTTCGAAGGAGCGGACCTTTCGAGAAAATATCGATGATGTCGATTGGTTGATGGATGTGCTTCGAAGGCTGAGGAGGGAGGTGGAGGACTCGGTTGGGCGGAAGTCGGATCAGGAGATCAAGTCGCGCGTGGTGAAGTTGAAGTTCGAGGACTTTACTCAGACGACGGCGGAGAAGGCTGGAGGGATGATGGAGGAGGCGGTTTACGAGGAGTTATTGAGGCTGGCCTGGAGCCGGGGTGAGGGGAAGTCGGTGCTGTCTCTTATACACATCTGACGCTGCCGACGA